>JBGSQJ010000286.1:0-20145 GCA_041738165.1 Bdellovibrionales bacterium | reverse complement strand
ATTGCGGCAAAATACACTCTTACCATGGTCTAGGTTTCGGGATTTTGGTCTTAGGACTTTAGGTGGCCTGATCACTTAGATAAAAAGCTAGACCTTAGTCTTTGGCGGACTGCTTCATTTCAATATCCAATATTGAAGCGGCCAAAACGGCCGTGAAGCATACGAAAATAGCCGTGCCCGCAAACATCATAACCATTGAAATGATTTCTCCCAAAAACGTGACTGGTGAAATATCACCCAGCCCGACCCCCGTCATCACGGTGACTGTAAAATAGAGCGCGTTGAAGTAGGTGGACATTGCCGGATTGAAATCCCGTTCAGCAAAGTAAACGGCTGATGAGAATAACCCAATCATGCTAAACGCCAACGACAGAAGATAAATAAAAACAGGTCGACCAAAGCTCACCACGAGGCTTTTTGTAAACGTCCACATCATCTGATGATGATCACGAATAATCATATCTTATAGCGCTTTCGCCATCGACCAAAGCGTTGAAAACTGTTGGATATAGGCCTCAACCGTATTCGAATCTTGCACTAAAAAGAAATTTTCATAATTAGTTTCAAATGCACTACGAGTGAACTGCCCGGCTCCACCAAAAACTCGAGGCGGCTGTTTGCCATCGACGTCGTAAAGAATCACGTACTTATTGTGTTGAAGCTGAAAGATGTTTTCGTTGGTGTCGAACTCGCGAATTTTAAAACCTGATACCTCGGGCCGAATCAACTCACGCCAATAGCGCTTTTGAGTGGGCATTGAAATTTGGCCAGTACTCAAATCGTCATCAATAAGGATCTCGACACTCACCCCTCTGGATGAGGCCCGTCTAAGGGCCTCAATAAGCTCTTTGTGCATAAAGAAATAAACCGCCAATTGAATACGCGAGCCTTTGGGCACACGATCGATTTGATCTTCAAGCAACTTGAACGTTCGGTTAAGCGGATCAGGGGAAAACATGGCAATTCCCCCTTCTCTCACGAGAAGTCCTTCGGCTACGCCTGGCGATAGGTCAGAATACGAAAGGCAACTCTCAAGAACTTCACGAAAGACTTTGGGGTCATCTTCGTCTGCACCCGCGCGCCTCGCCTCGTGCATGGCGCGCGCATTGCAGAGATGATCGCTTATAAATTCATCTTGCACATTGCCCGTCACAAAATTCCAGTTTTCAAAATTAACAGAAACTCCATTGAACGACACGTTGGCCGACCCAAACGCCATCTCCGCTAAATTTGAATCGTACTGTGCAATAAAATATTTATTGTGGTGCAAGCGCCAACCACTTCGCCCGCTAGCGGGCATCCCCATGTAATTGATTGTGATATTGATCTTGCCAGGGCTTTGACACTCAGTTTCGAGCCGATGCCCCAAGCCAGACGGTGGGCCCGCTTTTGAATCAAAAAATCCCTCTAGTTTTAAACCATTTCGGCCAAGGTCGCACAATCCCTCAAACAAACTCGTTTCGCTAAAAGACATAAAGGCCATATATACCTGGCCATTCTCAATTCGCGCTCTTTCAGCCATCGCCAACAATCGCTTAGACAGCCCGGATTGCTCCACGCTCGATATGACTTCGTCTTTCTCGCAAAAAAAGCCCGCACGGCAGTTTGGAGTTAAAGATACAAACTCCCAATCGAGCGCCGAGACATTCGAGACAAAAAACAAAAGAACGACTGAACCAATAGTGGTTTGAATATTCATGATTTAGTACTCACTTGAAACGATCGGTTTGAGGGTTCTCGGCCAGGTAGAGTCAAAGCATGTCCATCTCGCAGCGACGTATAAGCGGGAGACAAAATCTCAATATCCCGCTCGCCAAACACATCTTGAATGTTTCCGTGCAACTCTGAATAGGTTTTCGCCATAACCGAGGCTTCACGCGTGTACGCATTGAGTTCGTAAGCGACGTTGTAGTCATTCAACGCTTTTTGTAAAACAAAGGGGGGCATTTCATCGTGAATGTCTTTTGTCCTGTTAGCCGCCTCGATCAACGCCTCATGCACTTTCACCCATGGCACATCGTAGCCAATGGTCACTGTCGTGTTGAGAATCAATTTTCCCTCAGCGGCTTTGACACTGTAATTGATAATGTGACTTGCAAGTATCAATGAGTTTGGAATCGTGATGTCTTCATTTTTGATTGTGCGAATCCGGGTGACCAGAAGCTCTTTTTCGATCACGTCACCGACCGTATCGGCAATCTTCACTCGGTCTCCAACTCGAAATGGTCGCATATAGGTGATCACTACACCTGCCACAATGTTTCCAATTGCCGACGATGAACCAAAAGACACCAACACGCCTATAAATACCGAAACTCCTTGAAACGCTGGCGATGAAGACCCTGGGATATAGGGAAATGAAATGACAATTCCAAGTGCGATAACCAACATGCGCACAATCTTGTAAGTTGGCAGAGCCCAGTCAGGGTGAAATCCTTCAACCCGTATGGCCCCTTCTGCGATTTCTTCAAATAAAAACAGAATAAATTTTAGTAAAAACCGCAATGCCATAATAATAATTGCGATAAAAAATAAATTTGGAACAATTTGAATCAATCCATGAAAAAGCCACTGAATGGGAGTCAACACGAAATTAAAGAGGGAATCCGACCAACTCGCAGTCCATGGCAAAAAGCTAAGTATCAATGGGACAAACACATACGTCGCAACGACAATTCCCAATAAACCTGCAAGATCGACAACGGTTTGATTGAATTTGAGTAAGTAACGTATATTCGCCCTTAAAAACCCCTGCAAAACGGGCACTCGGCGAAGTAGCCCCTCGCGGCCACGATCGAGCGAACCCCTGAGCCAACGCCGTGATCGCAGCACCAGTTTAACAATTACGATATATGCAGCGGTCGAAAGCAATATCCACAATATGGCCATCAACAATTGCTTTGGTTCTCTCAGCTTTAAATAATCACTCACCAATGCGCGCAATCGTGTTTGGACCTCAGAGAAGCCTTGATCGTTGAACATTAGGCCAGATGCATTGGCATCAGCTTCGGTGAGCTGAAACAACCACTGACGATTTCCACCATGTTCTAAAAAAAATGGCACATGCCGCTCTCCGCCAAAGTACTGATAACTCACTTCATCCGGCTTGATTTGATCTACATCTTTGAGTCTCTCCAAACGGCTCCGCAAGGCTTCAGACCTTTGCTGCGGAGTCTTGCCCTGAAGCTCACTACTAAACGTCACAATCTCTCGGCCAAACACCTTTACGGGTCCTGGCGCAGTCGCGGCCGCTTGAGGTTCTGGCTCCTGGCCTAACGCGGTCAAGCAACTGGCCGTGAGCGCAAAAATAGAAAGGAGACGTAGGATGAATTTCATGCCCTAGTTCTAGCAGCGTTCGCCGACCCGAATCAACGCTATTGACAGATTTGTAGGTTGGGCGTTTTGTAGCTTTGAACTAAATGGAGGTGTCTATGCAGTTAGAAACTGAATATCATCACATCAAGGTGTCGCCAGCCTTAAACACGTACATTGAAAAAAAGCTCCATACTCTTATGCGTCGATTTCACCACTGGAACGATGCTATGCGTATTTCCGTTCACATGGACCAGATTAATCGCAAGAAAACGGGCTCGTCTAAGCTCTTTGCCGTTACCGCCAAGCTGGTCAGGCCGCGCGCTAAAACGCTAGTCTCTCAAAAAAAGGGTTCTGACGTTCGCAAAGTGGTCGCACAGGCTATTGAAGCTTTAGAGACTATGGCTAGAAGAGACAGCAAAATGCGCGAGCACAGCCGAAAGACATTGGGTCGCTCTCGTAAGCCCGTCAAAGAAGCCGTATGGGAAATGACTCGCGAAAGGACGACGAAGCACTAAAGCTCTTCAAGAAAGGATGCCTCAGACCTTCTCTCGCAAAGTGAGTCTAGGTCTGCGCGGAGCACTCCACGAACAGCTTCTAAGTTGTCTGTTTCCAATGGATTTCTATTTTGAAACTTGGCCAGCTGAATGGCCGAATGACAGTTTAAAAAAAAGAGACTCTCGAAGGCATCTGCGCGAACTTCGTCCCCATCGATAACAGAATCTATGCAAGCCCTTTGAGAGCTGGTCAGCCCAGCAAGTTCCTGGTCCCACATTTTGACGCACGCCTGGCTTTCGGCGTTTGAAAGCGAAGGGCAATTCTTTTGCAACTCTTTGCCGACTTTGTCGTAGACCATCCCCGCATTCACTCGGGCCAACTCCTGCATTGTGCCCAAAACCGTAACGAAAGAATTTTTTGGATCCAGTAACCCAACCGAAATTCTTTCTACAGAAATATTTGCGCTTTGCTCTGTCAAACAGCGAGCATCTTTATCTGCCGCAGTTTGGGCAAACATCAATAGGTACTCGTCAGAAAAAATCTGGCTCGTGCACTTGGCCGTCTCGCCCAGTATTGCTTTCACATCAGTGTCTTCGAGATTGATCTGTCCTGACTCCACTCTTTGCTCGCATTGAGAATCAAACTCACATTTGAACTTTGCGATGAACTCAAGTTCAATCGCCGTGGGTTTAGCCGGTTCAGTTCGAGATCTTTGTTCGAGCCGAGTGTTTAAGTCTGATAGAAGGTCTGTGCGTTCGGTCGTTTTGTGGGTAAGAGACGAAGGTTCTCTGGAGTAATTGCCGCAGATCACGCGAATGCGATATTGAGCCTTGGTAAGATCTTTGAACTCAAGATAGCGGGTCGAAGTGGTAATTTCGTCATGCAAAAGTGAGTCGATTTTTTTGTACACTGACGGCCAGAACCGCGCTTGTGGATTGAGCTTGGCCGTAAGCCTAACTCCAACCATATTCTCAGTACGGCCAAATGCCGCCTGATCTTTAATAGCGCGAATCCCTATCGAAACTGGAATGTCTGAGATTTCAACACCCATCGTGCCTTCGGTATCGACAAGGTCTGGAACCAGATCGATGTAGTGATCGAGGTCACACTTTGAAGAGTCAAAGAGCCCGGGGCGTGTGACTTCAAGTCTGCAGCTTCTTTGGTTAAGAAATTCTTTGACGAAATCAGAATCGCTTTGGGTTTCGCCACTGGCTGTAACGACCGCCGAAAAACTTACCGCCAATAGAGCGCCAAACCCAAATAACACTTTCGAAACCATTTACGACCTTCTTAGGACTAAGTCCTCAATTGCACGTTATAATTCGATTGCTCATGGCCTTTAATACAATTGCCTAAGCCATTGTTATTCGATTGCCTATGGCCTTTTAATACAATTTCCTATGCCATTGAATCCACTCTAAATAGGAGCAAGTCCAATGCCAGCACCATAAGGCAATTTAGGGGCTCTGAGCCGATCCCGCGCGACTAACTTTTAGATGGTGCCAATTCCCGGCGAATCCATCGATTCGATGCTCACTATGTTTTTAGGGTCAACTCTAAGTTACTGGCAGTAAAATCCCATGGTAATTGGAGTTTTGGTCGCTGCCTTTTTTGAAGATTTTAAAGGCAGAGTTCGCCGCGATTTCCATGTAGGGCAGAGTTCGCCGCGATTTCCTTATACTCATGGGCCCACACCTGCGCCTTTTCTGTTCTAGAATGAAGGCGACCGCACCGTCTTGGTGGGTTTGCCTTATAGGTCGCGGTTGAGCCCCCGAATTTGTCGATGTTTTGCTACTTTAGGTAAGTCTCGCGGGCGTGCTTGTTCTTTATGACGACGATTAGATGATAAAGAGGCTTGAGTGACAAAAATATCTTCGTTCAGGCTGGCCCAGGTTGTACGAACCAAAGATCTACCTACGCTTGAACCTGCGCCAATTTATTTGAACTAAAAATTTAACTTAGGTTGACGGTAGCGATGGTTTGAGCGATTATCAAAAAGTCATCGACTGGATTTCAATTGGATTGGGGGAGTATTCTTGGCAAAGCGAACGTTAAGGCAGCTTGAGTTTACTGGCATAGGCCTTGGGCGCCCGAGCGATTCATTTGGCGGGTCACTTCTCAACGGAAACAATCCGAAAATAAAGCGGCCGGTTGATTCCAAATTTCCACTTCACGTGGTCTTGCGCGGTGTGCGCGGTGGAATGCGGCTTCCGAAATGTCACCACTCGATCAACAATGTGCTAGATGAATGCGCAAAAAAATATGGAGTTCGCATCTACGCGAGATCCAATGTAGGCAACCACCTGCACTTGATTGTTAAACTTGGGCGGATTTCAAATTGGGCTGGCTTTGTTCGAGAGTTGAGCGGGCGAATTGGACTGCTTATGCGCAAGGTGGGGGCGAGCCTTAAGGGCGAGAGGTATTGGATACACCGGCCATTTACGAGAATCGTGCGGAGTTGGGGAAGGGCCTTCAAACAGATCAAAGAGTATATTTATCTCAATCAGCTCGAGGCCAATGGTTTTATTTCGCGCAAAGAGACTAAGACTCTCAAAGACTTTCGCAATATCTGGGCTGATGGCTGAATGAGATTCGCCTCTAGAGAGGAATTGGGTCCATTCAGAACGAGCCGAGATGGGCGTGAAACAATGGTGTGCAGAATGAGCCGATTTGCCGTGCCGAAGAGCGATCAAGTTGGAGTCAATGTTTGATAGAGTCTGTTTGAAATGAAATTTGTTTGTAAGCCCTCAGACTAAGCTATGCCGTAGATGCACACAGCATTAAATACACTACACGTTTATTGAGCTGGTTTCATATATCTAAAAGCTATGCGTTTGAGATAGTGACACAATCTGAACTACACTCCCACCGAGATAGTGACCTACAATATACGAGGGCAACCGCCGACTGAGCTGTTTGCGTAAATCAACTACACTCCCACCAAGCGATTCCACTCACAAACTTATAGACCTCAGCCTAGCCGTAATCCAGAAGGTCCGTGACCATATGCCTACTCGTGCGACTATGATAAATATAGACCGGAGGCAAAATGGCGAAAATCACCTTTATATCTTTATTAATTTTGATCGAATCCGTATTCGCAACAGAAGGTCAAAGAGCAAACCCTTCTTGCTACATCACGGGCACAGTCTACAGAGGTGAAAACCCCGTCTCCAACCTGGGCCCTGTCGATCACAACATTCGCACTTTGAAAATTCCTTTGGCCAACAGCCGGGCAGAATGCCGGCGAACCGAAATTCAATATGACGTCGAGGGCACCCCGTTCGTACTTCATATGAGGTACAGATCTTTTTGCCACGACAGTGGAGCCAGTTTTGAAGGCTATTTGACCGACAACAAATACAATCTCATGAGCTACTCCAAGTATGACCCAAGACGAGATGAAAGCGTCAATGTCGTGAACCGCTCTTACCTGATTTCGCATGGCAATACATATTCGATATCACTGACGTGCTTTTAGTACGGTAGGCGCGCGCGAAGGCGCCGCCGGGGCCGAATCACCCACCAGAAATACAAAATTCCAAAAAGAGCGCCGCCTAAGTGAGCGCCATGACCAATTGGCAAACCACCACCGCCCGCTTGCACCGACAACCCCCAAAGATCTAATCCGATAAACAAGATAGCTCCAAAATAGGCCGGAAGGGGTATGATCCCCAGCAATAATATCTTTTCTTTAGGATACATACATGAAAAACAAAGGATCACTCCCGCTATAGCGCCCGACGCACCAACAGCCTTAAGATCTGGATCGCCGACAACATAAATGGTCACTAGGGCATGCGCCAAAGACCCCAGCAATCCGGCGCCCAAATAGAGCACCAAAAACCGCCGCACGCCTAAGCTGTACTCCATTACCGAGCCAAAACTTCGAAGCACAAACATATTGAGTAAGATGTGAAAAAACATGTTGTGTGAGAAAACCGACGTGAGCAGCGTCCAGTAGCGACCCTCAAGAAGACCCGCACCGCTAATAGTGAAATTGTTCATCATAAAGAGAAGCTGTTCGCGATCCGTAGATCGCCAAAACGCAAAGACGATGATATTGATCACGATAATAACAGTGACGGCGTTGAGGCTGAAAATGCGTCTCATTGAGACTACACTAGACCAGAACCCTACCAAAGACCATTCGCTTTTAATTGGCCTGTGAGGCGGGACTGCCGATAAATTGAACATGGCAAAAAATCTTTTAGTCGTAGATGATGACGCCGAACTTCGAGAGACTATTTTTGGTGCACTTGAATCACGCAGCCTCAATATCACGCTCGCTGAAAATGGCTCCAAGGCGCTCGAATTGATCACGGCCCAGGCCGGTTTTCATTTGGTTTTGAGTGATATCAAAATGGCTGACATGAGCGGTTTAGAACTTTTGTCTAAAGCCCGCTCATCTCAAATCACTAGCCCGTTTGTATTTTTGGTTGGAGTCAGCGACCACGAAGACGTCATCAGAGCCATCCGACTAGGTGCTACCGATTTTGTTCACAAGCCCTTCGAACCAGAAGAACTCATGGATGTCGTCGATCGAACCCTCGAGCTTGAAGCCGCGCAATCTGACTTACACAAAGAAATTCTTTGTCTCCCGAAAGAACGCCTCGAACGTGTTTACCAAATTGAAAAAAAGATTGAGTCGATTCGCGCCGGTCATCCGGCAAAGAAACCTGCATAGTCGTTATTACCGCGAACGCCTTTGACCTGAGCCATTCATCGACCTAGAATGGCGCACATGGAAACAAATTCTAAATTGACTCTACATATTCTCGTGGCCATGGGGCTTGGCCTCGTCGTTGGCCTCGGCCTTAACTTCGTCGGCTCAAATGATTTGATTCAAAATTGGATCATTGACGGAGCGTTCGACATCGGCGGAAAAATTTTCGTTTCGCTCTTGCAGATGATGGTGGTTCCGCTCGTTTTTGTCTCACTTGTGCTCGGCGCGGCGAGCCTCGAGGACGTGCGCCGGCTCGGTAGAATCGGCCTCAAAACAATGGCACTTTATTTGATCACTACCGCTATTGCGATCACCATCGCGATTGGATTGGCCCTCATTATCGAACCCGGCCAAGGATTCGGCCTTCAGGCTGCAACCCAGTTCGAAGTCAAAGAGGCGCCGCCAATTTCAGAAATTTTCATAAATATGGTGCCAACAAATCCCCTTAAGTCCCTCGCTCAAGGGGAGATGCTCCAGATAATTTTGTTCGCTATTTTCTTTGGTTTTTCTCTGGCGCTTTCATCAAACAAAGACAATGTGGTTTTAAAATTTTTTAAGGATGCAGAAACGATTGTTATGCGAATGGTGTTGATGATCATAAAAACGGCGCCCTATGGAGTGTTTTGCCTCATTGCCAAAGTTATGGCGACCCAAGGCCTCGAGGCCATTGCTCCACTCGCCAAATATTTTGGTCTCGTTCTTATGGCGCTGGCCATTCATGGTCTCTTGGTTTTACCTGGGCTATTGAGCTTGCTTGCGGGCCTAAATCCTGCCCAATTTTTTAGAAGGTTTAAGGGCGTTCCCCTTTTTGCATTTAGCACTTCGAGTAGCAATGCCACGATTCCGGTGTCTCTTGAAACAGCCATTGATAAGCTTGGAGTTTCCAATTCGGTAGCCTCATTTTCTATTCCGCTCGGGGCGACAATCAATATGGATGGCACGGCTATAATGCAAGGGGCGGCGACGGTTTTTATTGCCCAGGTGTATGGAATTGAGATTGGTCTGACAGGCTATTTAACGGTTATAGGAATGGCCACGTTGGCCTCTATTGGTACAGCTGGAGTTCCTGGAGTTGGCCTTATCACCCTCGCCATGGTCTTAAAACAAGTCGGTTTGCCTGCCGAGGGCATCGCCCTAATCATCGGAGTCGACCGGATATTGGATATGGCAAGGACAGTTGTCAATGTTACAGGCGATGCCGTAGTGAGCCTTATAGTCGCTAAAAGTGAGGGCGAGTTTAACCCTCGAATATTCAATGGTTCTGAGGATCCGATTCTCAATTAGAGACAGGTTTTGCGACCAAGAGGTTGGCTCGGATTCTGCAAATACTCTTAAGTACATATGCTGACATCTCGTCTCAAAACGATAAACCTAACTGGCGGGCGAACCCTCATGGCGGGCGTTCGTGCGAATCCCGGTTTGAAACACTGGGTTGTTTTGCTGCCAGAATCAGGCGCCGATTTTATGGAGGCGAGCCAGTTCGAATTGGCCCGTCTTGTGGGCACCGACCTGAGCTCAAAGCTCAATTTTCTGATTGTAAACAAAACGGGTCTCTCACCCATCGGCCGTAGTTCAGAGTTTGAACGCTCGTTTAGACGTGACTTACGGGTGCAAGACGCTCTGGATGCGATCGAGCAGACAATCCCATCTACAGATAAGATTTACCTAATTGGCTATTCAGAAGGCGCTTACATCGCGCCCGAAGTGGCCCTGCTTGAAAAACGAGTGGGAGCCATGGCTCTGCTTGCTGGGGGCACTCGAAGCTGGCTTGAAGAAGAACTCAGCCTCACTCCGGCCGCGCAAAAACACCATGTTCTCAAAGCCATAGAAAAAATCAGACGCGATCCCAATAACACCAAAAAGTGCTGGCGCGGTTTCAGCTATGCCACGTGGAGCTCTTACGACAACCGGCGCACTTTAGATTGCCTCTCACAACTCACGATCCCAGTACTGGCTGTCGTGGGTGCCCGAGATCACTTGGTCGATACCGTTTGTGCGCTGGATGACCTATGGAGTTTAGAAGACAACGGCGATTTAGAGGTTGAAGTGCTCGCGAAGTGCGGCCATTTTGTCGACAGCAATCGCTCTGCCGTGAGGGAGCTACTGAAGGCCTTTTGGTTCAGGTTTACCGAGCGCGAGTTTGAAGTTCAATTGCACAAACCAGCCCCCATCGGCCTTATACCTGCCCCCGTCTCGATCACTGAAACCTTGACCCACGTAGAGTAGTCGATCATAAGACTGACCGACTTCTAAACTGCCAGTCAAAAAATGCATCCATGTGTTCTCAGCGCCCACAGTCCATTGTTTTTCTTGATAAGTCAGCCGATCACGGGGCTCCACCCGATCGTTAAGAATGTACTTGTGATAAAGCCAGTTCCAACGCGCAAACCCCACTAAGCCCCGTTCTTTGCCAAATGAGGCCTGACTCCGAATGGTGGGTCCAAACGCAGACAATCTTAGACCCACTTGGGGGCGCGGCTTCCAATTTATCATGATTAAAGGCAGACCAAAAAGACCCGTAAAGGTTTCGTTCTTATAAAAATACGACACGCCGGGAATGGGTATGTAATCTCCTAGCGGACTGTTGTTGCTGACAAACAGACTCGCTGTCCAGTGGCTCTTGCCAGTTTTTGAGAACTGATAATACCCAATGGCTGAAAACTCATTGTTCGACATTTTCGCAAAGGCACGATCACTCGCGGAACCTATAGATCCCTGAAATCCCCAGCTCTTCTTGCTCTGCATCTCGCGCTCATATCCAGCGCTCATCTTGGCTTCGTAGAGGTTATCGGGCAATCGAAGACCAGTGGTGAGCTCATGGCCCTCGCCCAGATAAAGCGAACTGCCCTTAAGACCCAGCCCGAATTTCGCGCGTTCAGATAGTGACTCGCGAGTTGAAAACTCGCCGCTAAATTGACTGAGCTGATTCGAATCTAAGTCACGCGCCCCAGAGAGTTGCAACATTGGAATCGGCGGGCCCCCCATGACGCCTTGAGCGCGGCCAATCGTAGGCAGGATGAAAATCATTATCCCAACCGCAATTCGCATGCGAACCATAGTCAGTAAAAATCGCATATCACTCACTTCTCCTGGTCCAAACATAGCCCATCGCTGAAACCACTACGACAAAGTATCCAATTTTGCCCCAGACAGGGATGGACTCTTTATACAGAATAAACGCGCCTGTCCCCGCTACCATAACTGTTGAAATCACCTTGTACTTCAAGCGAATGACTTTGTTTGCTTCCCAATCGCGAATCGGAGGGCCAAGCCAGCGGTGATTCACGATCCACATGTGAAAACGAGGGGATCCTCGATTATAACAATAGGCCGTCAAAAGCAAAAATGGTGTGGTGGGCAGTACAGGAAGCACGGCGCCGATTAACCCGATTACCAAAAAAACTGTTCCCGCGAGCAGCCAAAGCCATTTAATCCAAGAGTGAATTTGATTGGAGCTCAACCGGCTTTGCCTTTGACCCATTTTTGAAAGGCCAAGTTGAGGTCTGGGATCTCACAATAGGTGCGAATATAATCTTCCATTTTTCTCTCGACACTTAGGCGCAGCAGATTTTCTAGGTCACACTTTTTGGCCAACATCTCGGCCAAAGCTTGAGAGGCCTTGTAGCTGTAACGAATATTCTCGTCGGCTCCGTCAAAGGGGTGCGCCAATTCTCTTACGTCCTTTGGAAAATCAAATTTCACCAACCACTTGTAGTCCACTGGCGGGGCTTTCGACAGGTGATTGGCAAGGCCCTCTTCAAACCACTTTGGAATCGCACCTTTGTACTTTTGCTCAATGATCACGTGGACGACTTCGTGAGCAAAAATTTCGTCAAAATTTTCGTCATTCACTTTTGGGCCCAGATGAATCTGAGATTTTCCAGACTGGTGGCGGGTCACCGCAATAGCGCGAGGCCCAAGATTTTGAGCCTTTGAATAAGAACCTTGAGTTGGATGATAAAACACCGAAGAGCGGCGAACTGTCCACTCTAGCTTTGTTTGAATCCGATCGGTGATCTTCTCAACTCGCGTTCGTTTTAGCCACTCGGGGGCATTATGAACCTCAAACGCGTTGGTGACCAACTCTTTGGACCATCCCGAATGGCACACAATCAAAAGAGCCAATTTTATAAATTGAAATTTACTCATACGCCCATCCTCAACTATTGATTCTCGACTGCAGCCGATCTTCACGTAGCACTTCTGCCAACTGCGCAGTGCCTTGTTTAGAAACGCTCACTAATGTCTTGTTGTCAGTTCGAACCTTTGCTTGTTCGCGAAGCATGATTTCATCATGAGACTTAAATCTAGAAATCAAGCGATTCGCCGATTCTTGCGAATAGCCCAATTCAAGCAAAAGCTCACCCACTAAAGAAACTGATGAGTCAAAGACTTCTCTTTTGAAATTTTCAACCCCCAGATCAAGCAGTTCAAACGCATGGCCTCGATTTCGGGCTCTCGCGAATATCTTAAGATGTGAAAACTTAGACTTTACCAATTTAACCAACTCAATTGACTTCTCCGTGTCGTCGAGCGCTAAGACAATGGCCTTTGCGTTCGCCGCACCTGCTGATTCCAAGAGATCTTCTCGAGTGGCATCACCATAGTAAACTTTCGTGCCAAATCGTCTCACCAACTCAATCTGCTCGGGATCATTGTCTATGGCCACATAGGGGATTTCTTGAGCGGTGAGTACGCGGCCAAACATTTGCCCAAATCGGCCATAGCCGGCAAGTAGGACCTGAGGAGATTCATTTTCAATTTTATCAAATTCTCGCTTGGCTTCAGCAGCTCGCCATATCGATAGGCGCTCCTCGAACCATAAAATAATCGGGGTAAGAATCATCGAAGCCGTGATCAGCGCCGTCAGAAACCCGAGTGTCTCTTGCGCCTGCGGCTTTAGGCTCGCCACAATTCCAAAAAGCACAAATGCGAACTCTCCACCTTGCGAAATGTAGATGGCCATCAACCTGGAGTTGGGATTCGACATCTTGAACAACCGGCCGGCACCGTAAATAACGAGGATCTTTAAAGTCACATAGGCGAGAGTCAATGCGGCCAAAGTGATCGGAGCGCGCATCACCAAAGACAAATCGACGCCCATTCCTACCGCCATAAAGAACATGCCCATGAGCAAACCTTTAAAGGGTTCAATGTTGGTCTCTAGCTCGTGGCGGTACTCGGAACCCGCAAGTAAAACCCCAGCGAGAAAGGTTCCCAGCGCGGCTGAAACGCCAAGCTGCGTGGTGATGGCCGCCACTCCAAGAACTATAAAAAGCGCAGTGACCGTAAAGGTCTCACGACTGCGAGTCGACGCCACCAAGCGAAAAACAGGCCGAGTGAAGTAGCGACCTGCCAAAAACACAGTCAAAATGATGGCTATGTCGCGCCCCAAATCAAGCGACGAATAGGCCGACCCTTGAACTCCATCTCGCAAAAGCCAGGGCACTATAGAAAGAGCGGGAATGGCGACTAAATCTTGCATCAAAAGGGTCGCAAAACTAGCCCGCCCAAATTCATTTTGAAAATGCCCGCGCTCAATGAGGCTCTGAATAGCAAAAGCGGTGGAAGACAAAGAAAGCGCGAGCCCAATGACCAAGGCCAAGCGACCTTCAATGCCGAAGGCCAATGCTGCTGAACCGAAAATAAATGTCGAAAGGACTATCTGTGCGCCGCCCAGGCCAAAAAGATGCCGCCGCATTCTCCAAAGTTTTTGCGGTTGAATCTCAAGACCGATGATGAAGAGCAAAAAAACGACGCCCAGTTCAGAAAAATGCGCCACTTCCTTTGCTTCATGTATCAACGATAGACCAAATGGCCCAATCACAATGCCAGCAATGAGATATCCAAGCACTGACCCAAATCCGAGCCACTTAAAAAGGGGGACCGCGATGAGGGCGGCGCCCATCATCGACAGCGCTTGCAATAAAAGATCACCTGCCATTGGCCCTCAAGCTATCCCAAAGACTACGGCCTGTCTATTTCAGTGGGGAATTTCAATGGCCAGCAACTGACTATTTGTCTGAGCCTTTATTTCAATGCTGGTAAAGTCCGATAGCCCGATAGCATCTCGGCGCTTTAAGGCTTGGCTCTCGACCATAACATCTCCATCGATCACAAACAGATAAAGAAGGTTTTGGGCTTGGTAAGGTGTATAAACCAGCGTGCGCTGGGCCTCTAGGTCACCCAAAGAAAAATAGGCATCTTGGTTAATTTTGACCCCTTCTAGTGATTTATCCATAGGTGACACCACCAATTGCCAGGCATTCGCGCGGCCTTCAGCGTTGAACCGCTTTTGTTCGTAGCGAGGGTCAATATTGAGTTTTTCTGGAAGCACCCAGATTTGAAGCAAGTTGACTGGCTCCTGTTGAGAGGCATTGAATTCTGAGTGACGAACACCTTTGCCTGCCGACATCAATTGAACTTCGCCGTGGCGAATGACTGATTCATTGCCAACGCTATCTTTGTGCTGAAGAGCACCGACCAATGGCACCGTGACGATTTCCATATTTTGATGCGGATGAGTCGAAAAGCCCATCGACGGCGCAACAATGTCATCGTTCAACACACGAAGCGCCCCAAATCCCATGCGCTCTGGATCATGGTAATTTGCAAAGCTAAACGTATGTCTGGCTTTCAGCCAGCCGTGATCTGCCGATCCTCTAGACTCGGATTTGTGAACGATTGCATTCATATCTCAACTCCTCTTAAAAAGGACACATATACACAAGTTTTATAATCCACCCATCCTCATATGTCTAATTTTGGAATAGGCGAGACCGTGCAGTCGACGGCCCGCATAAGCTACCCTGCAACTCGATTGAACCATCACTTCACGGCCTTGACAATTTTCGGTTCGAACCCAAGTTAACCTTAAGAAAAACAGTAAACCCATTGGGTTTAAAGGAGGTCTGTCATGAAAAATTTGATCACGCGAAGTAGTTTGGCGCCATGGCAAAAACGAGCCTTGGCACAAGACTTTATGGGCGATTTCTTTAGTGACTTCGATCGCGCTTTTGGTTCACTTTTGAACAGCAATTCGGCCCTAAATGAGTATCGAGTGGAGCCCGAAGTGAACGTTCACGAAACAGAAGATCATTTCTTGCTGAGCTTTGACTTTCCGGGCGTAAAAAAAGAAGACATCCATGTTGAGGTCAAAGACAACGTGCTCAGCGTAACAGGTGAGCGAATAAGCTCGACCGGAAATCGAAAAGGCGTTGGGCGCTACCAGCAATCGCTTACTTTGCCGACATTTGTACAGGCCGATAGAGTCGAGGCTCACTACGAAAATGGAGTTCTCAACGTCGCACTCCCAAAAGTCGTAAAAGCTGAAGGCAAAAAAGTAGAAGTGCAATCGGGTGAGTCCAATTTATTTGGGCGCCTGCTCGGATCTTTGAAATCCAAAGAATAAATATAGAATCAACAGCCCCTACGCCAGATTCTCGAAATATATTTATCGGAATCCGGCGTGTTTTGCCGCGAACACTTAACCGGCTACTTCTGCCAGTTTTTTGAGGTCTTGGATCACTATGTCGCGGCCCTCTTGTTGAATCAGGCCTTCACTTTCAAAGAATGCCAGTGTGCGAATCACCGTGGGGCCTGTGCTACCTGAGTAATAGGCGATATCGTTTCGTGTCCACCTATGGTCGGGGAAACTATCTTTCAAATAGATCAACGTTTCTGCTATTCGCGCTGCCACTTGTTTTTCGATAGCACTTGCAAGACGATGCTCAGCTCGCCGCAGCTCCACTGCGAGCTTTTTCATCATGTGAGCGGCAAACTCTGGACTTTCACGAAGCAACTGATGAGCCCTTTCTGCCTCGAGCAAGCCAATTTTAGATGTCTCTAACACTCGCGCCTCGCCCTGATGGGGCTCATCTGCAACTAGTGCTCGATGCCCCAAGCACACTCCCCGCCCAAAAATTCGCAAAAGATGCTCACGTCCCTCTTCGCTGCCAGAAAACAAACCCACTAAACCTTCAAAGACAAAAAACAATCCCCGCGCTGGGTCCCCCGCCCGATAAAGCACACTGCCCTTGGCGTAGGGCGTAGGCCGAACAAGCTCTTTCAATTGGCACGAGAGGGACTCCGGCAATTCAGCCCATGGACCCTGGCTTAGAATAACGCTTTTATCTGCATGCATAGCCCAGAATAGTAAAGAAAGATGGATTATAAGTAAATGATTTTACAGGCTTTTGCAGAATTTTGCCAAACCCTGTCGGGCGACATATTTTAGGTGGGGCACTCTGAGCTAACCTTAAGGTGAACAACGAGATAGGGTCACTGTAAAAGGAGGCTGATATGAACGTAAAAGAGTTTTTTGACGAGACAACTTGGACACTCACCTATGTGGTTTGGGACCCAAGCAGCCTCGACGCTCTCGTTATCGATCCGGTTCTCAATTACAATCAGGCAAGCTCGACTTACCGAACTCACTCTGTAGACGAGGCCAGCGAGTTCATTCGCTCTAAAGATTTAAAGCTTCATTTGATTCTCGAGACGCATGCTCACGCCGATCACCTGACTGGAGCGCAAGAATTCAAGCGCCGGTTTCCGTCAGCGAAAATCGGAATTGGCGAGCCCATCACCAAAGTGCAAAAAATATTTAAAGATCTGTTCAACCTGGATACAAATTTTAAAACCGATGCTTCGCAGTTTGATTTTCTCACCAAAGAGGGCGAAGTGGTGAATGCAGGAACCATCCAAGTCAAAACGATGTCTACCCCGGGCCATACTCCCGCCTGTTCAAGCTACCTAATCGCCGACATGGTTTTCACCGGCGACGCTTTGTTTATGCCTGATTTTGGGGTTGCCAGGTGCGATTTTCCAGGTGGGGACGCGCGAGCGCTATTTCAATCAGTTAAAAACAAACTCTACAAACTTCCAGCCGAAACCCGCGTCTTTACCGGCCACGACTATCAACCTGGGGGGCGAAAGTTAAAATTTATGTCGACCATTGCTGAAGAACGCGCTCTCAATATTCATATCAATGATCAAACTCAAATCGAATCATTTGTCGAATTTCGAACCAAACGTGATCAGGGGCTCGAGGCGCCTAAACTTCTTCTGCCCAGTATACAAGTGAACATTCGAGCTGGAAAATTTCCAGAACCCGAAAGCAATGGTATGAGTTATCTGAAGATTCCACTACGCCCGGGCAAGGGAGAGTAAAATGAATTCTGCGATTTTATATGCACTTTTGGGTGGGGGCTTAATTGGCTTGGCCTCAGCTGGGATGCTCTTAGCCAATGGGCGAATTTTAGGAGTCAGCGGAATATTGGGGGGAGCACTGCGCGCCAAACCCGGTGACACTCGTTGGCGGGTTTTGTTCTTAGCTGGACTGATTTTAGGAGGCCTACTCATTGAACCGCTTGGATTCACCGTGATGAGCCTCGAGGTCCCTCGCACGTGGATTCACTTTGTCATAGGCGGATTTTTGGTAGGTCTTGGCACGACCATAGGCAATGGCTGCACGAGTGGCCACGGAGTGTGCGGCGTCAGTCGACTTTCGCCTCGATCATTGGTGGCCACTGCCACCTTTATGATCATGGGCATCGCGGCTGTTGGTCTGATTGACCACTTATTCAAGGCGGTTTTCAAATGAAAGCCTGGCTAAAGTTCACTGGACCTTTTTTTGGCGGAATTATTTTTGCGATCGGGCTTGGCGTTGGCGGAATGACGGAAGCCGAAAATATATTGGGTTTTTTAGATATCTTTGGCCAATGGAAGCCCGCCTTAATATTCGTCATGGTTGGTGCGATTTTGGTCTACGCGGTCACATATCGACTGATACTCAGACGTAAAACGCCACTGTTCGAAAAAGAATTTCTAATCCCGAAAAACAAAAACATCGATCGCCGACTTTTACTTGGCGCAGGCTTATTCGGAATCGGCTGGGGTATGACCGGCCTTTGCCCAGGTCCGGGGCTCGTGTCGCTAAGTTCAGGAAGTGAGATTGCATTTGTCTATGTGGCCGCCATGATTGCGGGCGTGCTTTTCGGACAGTCGAAATGGGCCAATCGTGTTTGAAATCGGCATTTGGGCTGAATGGATTGGCTATGCACTCGCGGTGGCGATGGGCTTTTCGCTCGGTCTTCTCGGTGGCGGCGGTTCTATTTTGACCGTGCCGATTTTAGTTTACGCTTTCAAATTTCCTGCTGATGTGGCCACCGGCTATTCACTTTTTATTGTTGGCGCCACTAGCCTCGTAGGGTTTTCGAGCTATCTACGGGCAAAGCTTGTCGATGTAAAAACCGGTTTGGTCTTTGCCGCTCCCACATTAGTGAGCGTTTACCTAGTCAGGCGTTTGCTGATGCCGGCCATCCCAGAAGTTCTATTTTCTGTTTCAGGCTGGTCACTCACCAAGAACACCTTTATTTTAGTTTTCTTTTCTTTGGTGATGCTTTTGGCGGCGGGGTCAATGATTCGCCCCTCATCGCCGAAAACGGTTTCGGTTGATGGTCGAACTTCTCACGTGCTGATCGCCTTTCTTGGAATTGCAACGGGATTGATCACCGGGCTTATAGGAGCCGGCGGCGGCTTTATTATCATTCCGGTTTTGGTCATGCTCGCAGGCCTCGACACCAAAGTCGCCGTGGGCACATCACTTATGATTATTGCCATCAACGCTCTAACAGGCTTCATTGGCGACCTACAAACCCATGACCATATGAATTGGCTTTTTTTAATGGCTTTCTTAAGTTTGGCCATTGGTGGGCTGGCTATTGGAATATTGACCAGCAAGCGGGTCAATAGCGCCACGTTAAAGCCCTTATTTGGATGGTTTGTGTTGATCGTCGCTCTTGGAATTCTCTTAAAAGAACTCTAGTGGCTAGAGCCGCTTTATTTAGGTTTTGGCGCAATTACAAATTCGCAAATGGCGCGCGCGTGCATGATCAGCTGTTGACGAATCGCTTCGTCGCTCAATTCAGGCATCGAATCTCGAATTAAATCAATTTTAGAACAACTGCAAATCATGCAGCTATGTATCAAGTTGCCAAAAATAGAGCGAACCGCAAAGAACACGTTGGCCTCGCTAACTCCATCTCCATATTGACGCCGAAACACGGTCTTAAAATCCTGCAGTCCCGGCGGACCCTGCTGGGCCACCATGGCTTCTCGCAGTTCGCCTTCAGGCAGCGGAACACCGTCAGTCAGCATAATTTTCAGAGTTGTGCGAATCGCGTCTTTATTGCTCATCATGAAATCAAAGACTCGAATGACCAAATCTTCCATGCATTCGCAGCTTAAGGCGATCTCGCGGATCCCCATCTCGGCCCAATCGTGAGACTGCTTAACCACCGACCAATATAAATTATGTTTATTGCCAAAGTGGTAATTGATCGCCGCGACATTCACGTCTGAGTCATAGGCGATATCTCGAACGGAAGCGCCGCTAAATCCATACTTAGCAAATAGCTCTGAAGCCGACCGCAAGATTCTTTCGCGCGTTTGCGTGATTTCTACGTCGGTCATTAAGTGTGACCTCGACTCTGCACACGATTCCATAAATCTGCGGGCGTCGGAAATTTTTTGGCCACAGACATGGCCCCTCGCCAACCGGCAATGTCCTCGGTGATAGCGTAGGCACAAGGCACCCAAAAAAGTGT
>JBGSQJ010000265.1:0-7222 GCA_041738165.1 Bdellovibrionales bacterium | reverse complement strand
CCATGCCGCCAAACTTAGACTTCCATCGATAAAACGTTTGAATTGTGAAGCCATGTTGACGGCACAACTCCTTCACGGGGACCCCACCTTCAGCTTGTTTAAGAACCTTTATGATCTGTTCTTCCTTGAACCTTTTGCTCTACATCTTCCCACTCCTTTAGTTGAGTTTTACGCAGGAAGACTCACACTTCAAGTGGTACTAAATCCGGGTCTCAGGTCGGTTCAACCGTAAGAGTCCAGATTGGAAGCGCCTCGTTCGAAGTTGTCTGTTTCAAAGTACGGCGAAATCAGCTCAGCACATGGTGGTTGTGGTGGCCAGAATTGATCATTGGAAGCGAAATCGAGATCAGCTTATCAAACAAATGGCTGCGAGTGGCAAAGTTCCGATGAAAGTGAAGATGTACTACGGCCGTTTGATTCCGTTTATTTACTTGCAAAGTGGTTTTGGTGTCATGTCTTTGGTGCGCTGGCTGGTGCTCAATTTGACCGGCTTGTTTCGGCCTACCTTTAGAGGTCCGATCACTCGGTCCGACCTTTTTGAAGTGGTATCAAAATCCACGGCCCTCGCTTGTGAGAACTTTATGTTGGCGATCACGGCTGAAGGTTATGGAAGTTGCCCGATGGAAGGGTTTGATGAGTCGAGAGTTAAGAAAATCTTAAAACTTGGGCGCAGCGCCCATATCTGCATGATTATTGCGGTTGGCGATCCAGATCCCAAGGGGATTTGGGGTCAGCAACATCGGTTGGGTTTTGATCAAGTTGTGTTTCGAAAGTAAAATAGTTCTTGTGTGTCGACTACGAAGCTAGTGCTTGATCGCACCCTGTGTGCTGTAAATGGGCCGGAGTAGACTGCGGAATTCTTTGCCGGCGTTGTTTGATTTGAGTTTCAACATTTTCTCCAAAAGCCAAATACATGACGCCAGCAATGGTGGTCGAGGCGAGCAGACTTTGTGTGATTGGTACTTGTAGGTAGCTGGAGACTTCGAAGAGGGTGCCTAAGAAAAACTGAAATCCAAAATATTTCGATACGAAATTTCGATTGACCTGTTTGTTTTTGAATTTTTTTAAGATAGCTGCGTCCCAAATGCTGTAGTTGGCTAAAAATCCGTACCAAAGAACTTGAAGTAAACTCTCAAGAGTGCCGGCTTGCCAAAAGGTAAACCCAACGGCGGCCGAGCTGGTTGCCCATGACACGCCAAATTTTCCGCTCACTTCATAGAAGACCTTTTCTGTGCTACTGAGTTTGCGCCCAAATAAACTGGAGACTTTTTCAAATGCGCCAGTTAGCGCGCTTGCGCCTTTGCTCAAAAGGCGTTCCCACTTATGGGTTTTGGTTGAGATAAACATACTCCACATCGAGACGGCGGCCATGACCGATATTCCGGCCGGAATTGAGCTCGAAGAGTACCAGGTGAACCCACCGACGGCGCTTCCGTAAAAGATCGACCAAAGAAGCCCCGTTTTCTCATGTTTACAGTAAGTTGAAATCTCTTTTAATTTATCTATGAACTTAGATTTTTGATTGGAGTCGATCGACGACTCGTTGAGAAGAGGAAGATTTTCTAGTGGTGCGATATAGTAAAGATTCGCATTTCGGCGCTCAAGGCTATTGTCGAAACTTTGCAAGGCTGGATCGTTTTCATTTTTAATAAAAAATGTGGTGTTCTTGAGGTTGCCCTTAGCAAGTGTACGAACAACTTCGGATTCTTGATTCTGGCGAATTGGGGAGGCGACAAGAGTGATGGGTGTGCCGTTGAGGTCAGAGACATAATAGATATAAGGGGCTGAGTTGCTGGCTTCACCGAGAGTCGGATGGGCCATGGGGGCGGCGTTTGAACTTTGACTGAAGATAGGTGAGAGTGAAACGGCAAGACACAACATGAGTATTTGAAGTTTGGCCAGCATGGCACACCTACCTAAGAGCTAAAGTCCGTCATGGGCTTTGAAAGCTCAAATTCCATAAGATTAATAATCACTATTCATGCCGAGTGCCGGCGCGGCGCCAAATGAGTTCAAATGAGGCGCCGAGATCGATTATAAAATGTCTAGGTGAATTAGTTGGAAAAGGCGTGACAAATTTGGGCCATTCTAAGCGGGGCTCGCCGCGTGCAACAACAAAAAGTTATTGTAGGCCCGCCACTGATCGAGAGCGGCTTGAAACTCAATTTTGGCGATTCGCGCCTGAAGCTTAAGTTCACTAATCCGTGCTTTAGACGAATCAGAGTATTTCTGAGCCAGTTCGCGATACTCTTTTCGAAGTTCTTCAAAACGGGCATGGGCTGTTTCGATGCGGCCTTTAAGTTGTTCCATTTGATTTTGAAATTCACCTTCCCAGCGACTTTGCAGGCGGTTTTTGAGGCGTTTTTCATCCATCTGCAATTGCGCGCTCACAATCTGCGACCAAGGCGTTCTTTTGAGGTTGTAGGCGCCGCCAGTGAAACTTAAAGCTCTGATGGTCCACTTCGTAGGGTCCCAGTGGTACCACTTCACGCCGTTTCGGTAATCGGTATCGAAGTAATGGTGAAAGTTATGGTAGCCCTCACCAAATGTCGCCAGCGCCATGATGACAGAATCTTTGGCTGAATTTGTGTCGGTGTAGGTCTGTTTTCCAAAAACATGGCACCAAGAATTGATCAAAAACGTAGCGTGGTGAACGACGGCCAGGCGTAAAAATCCGCCAACAGCTAGGCCGCCAAGTGTGGAGCCCATAAAATAACCAATCAGTGCGGGAAGCCCAAAACACATCGCAATAGCGATGATGAAATAGTATTTGTGCTGAAAGGTCACAACACGGTTTTGGCTGAGATCGCGCCCGTAAGGTCCAAGATCCACATCTGGGCCCTTGTTCAAAAGCATCCAACCAAAGTGGGCGAAGAAAAAGCCTTTGTTTATGGAGTAGGGATCATTATCAGTGTCGACAAAGCGATGATGAATGCGGTGATCTCTAGCCCAAATCCAAATGGAATTTTGAAATGCGGCGGCTCCCATAAAAGCCCACAGCCATTGCAGCCAAGGTTTTGCGTCATAAGCTCTGTGAGCGAAAAAACGGTGATAGCCAGCGGTAATGCCTAAAACAGTAGCAGCATAAAACACCGCTCCCATCACCCAAATGGGCCACATGAAACCTTCGTTCGCTATGTGATGGGCGGTGAGAAGAATTCCAACAATAGGAGTGATGAAGAGAAAAAGGGCACTGGCCCAGCTTAAATTTTGAAAATAGTAACGTAATGTCATACTGCTATGGCTCCTTTTTACCCCTTAAGGGTACCATAAAAAGGAGCCTCTATAACAGTATTAGCTAGATTGTACTGGCCGATGTCATTTCGCGAATTTCTTGGAACTCGGGTTCCATAAAGCTCTCTGCGGTTGGACCTTGGCCACGTACGTCTTTTATGAGCTTTTCAGCCTGTTCGTAGCGTTTATGAGACATCAACATCCTGACATAATTCTGAACTACGGTGACTTGCAGCACTTCTGGACGTGAGGCGAGTACCTGCTCAAAGTAAGTCACGGCTTCATCAACTTGGCCAAGTTCGGCCAAGGCTTTGGCATAAAGATAGCTGGCCTCGAGTTGGCGCTCTTGATCGGGATCTTGATTGTTAAAGCCATTGAAATAGGCATAAAAGCTTTCGGCTGCGGCTTGAGTTTTTGCACGCTTCACTTGAAAGCGTCCCAGTTCGAACCACTGCTCGGGTTTTTGCTGGGCGATTTTTCTGTATTCACTCTCGACGCAATCCCATTTTTTAAGGTCAAAACAGATCGCGGCCATTTGCTCGGTATCTGTAATCGTCGACGCACCCATCGCGTCTTTAACAGAAAGCTGAATGACTGAGAGCGAATGCGTATCCCAGTTCATAAGCTGAATGTAAGAGGCAACAAACAAGACTGAAAGAGCCACCATCCATTGAGTGCAGCGTCTCTCCATTTTGTTGACCACGGACTTTTCATTGGGTGTAGCGCTATGTCCGCAATGATTGCATATCACCGGCGACTCTTGCACTCGCTCGGGGGCGATGTCGAGCTGACACAGTGTACATGTTTGCGAATGTGTGAACGGTTGAGATGCGATGAACGGTTGATTTGATTCTGTATTTTCCAACATTTTGGGCACTCCTTTGCCAATACTTAAGTTGATCAAGTAGCAATTGAAGAGCCGCTCATAAGTTGCTGAAATCAGGCGCGGAAGATGTGCCCAGAGTATAAAGATTTCTCTCGGCGTGACGGTTTTTGCTCTGTTGCGGTGTTTAGAGCCTAGCTGCCGTTTTTATCGTCGGATGGGCGATGGCTGCGCCCGCCTTGTTCTTTGCAGAATTGATTGAAGAAATTCAAATCTCTGCGATTGAGTTGAGCACCCGTATTTAGCGCATTTTGAAGCCGCAGGCATTTGTCTTCATTTGCAAAGGGGCTGCTCTGAGCATTTTGATCCCAAATGGATTGATTGCCCGGAGGTCCATTTTGCTCGCCATTGGAATTTTGCTCTGAGTGACCTAATGACGAGATGGGCGCTGACAAAAGCAATCCAATTGCGAAAATAGAGTTCAAAGAAAATTTCAACTTAGCCTCCGCAAGTTTTAGAGAGTGGTGCAGTCTAAGACTATCGGCTGGTTCATTTTGAATCTAAATAGCCTCATCGAAATATGCCTCAGTCCTCGTGATTAGAATATGTCGAAACTGGCAATCTGGTTCAGCATATCGCAAAAAAGAAGGGGCGTCTGTTGCTACGAAATCTTATTAAACAGATTACCTGAGCTATCAGAGGCTACCCCTTGTATTTACAGGGGGCTAGTCATTCTTAGTTTTGAGGTTGCCGGCCCCATTTGTACTGAGGTGCTTTCGGTTTTCCAAGACCCAAAGCCTTTTCGCAAATTGAAGTGATAGGTTTTAAAAATCCTGTGATGGCATTTCGAATAGCGACTCGGCGTTGAATCCACTTAGGCACAGTGGCCGGGAAATACTCAGTCGGAGCCGTCTTCTTTAAGTAAACTTCAGTGCTCTCTACGAGGCCAGCCGCCATCTCACTGCGTACTTGTTTGCTGAGCTCGAGCCACTTTCCGGTCGATTTTACAGATGACATTGAAAACTTCATGAAGGTGATCGCGGCAGCCGCGGTGGCGATCACGATGGAAGTCTCAAGGTGGGCCGTGTACGAGTTGCCCGCGAAATTCCAAATAGGCTGAGCCAGTAAGAAGCCAGAAACCGCGTAAAAGAGGGTAGCGTATTTTTGAGCGCTATTTCGCTCAACGCGAATGTTAACTGCTCGATCGGTGAGCCATAACAATAGACCACCAGCGCGCTCATAGTGATTTTCTCGGTTGTACTCGCCATCGTTAGTGAAGTTTAAATTTACGGCCGGTATTTGCAGAGATGCCAATTGTTGATACATGGGGATCAACTCATTGGTCATTTTCTCGCGGCTTCTGTTTTCAAGGCCCGTGAGATAAAATTCGCCAGTCGCTTTATTAGTTCCGCCCGTAACGTAGGCGCTTAGATCCCGACCTACCTCTTGAATGGTTCTTCGAAAAGTATCAAAGAGGCTCACTTTACCGTCGACGCCATGCTTTTCATCGACGCCTTGTCTCATGGCGCCAAAGGCGAGTTGCAAAAGCGGAAACTGAACTTTGTTGGTCATCAAATCTTCAATGTCTTGATCGAGCTTGTTTTCTTTTAGAAGCTCAGCGTTTTCGGTTTGGTAAGCGAAAAGTGTTCCGACGATGTCAATGCCATACTCGCTCACAGCTCGAACGGCGGCAATGGCCGATTTTGTAGCCGCTCCGCCATGCTTTAGGGCAATGGCCTCTCTGGCGGAGTCAATCATCGTTTTATAGGTCTCGACTTCGTCCGCCAGGCGTTTAAATGTACCTTTTTGCGGTGAAGCTTTGAAGGCTTCAAATTCTGATTGAACTGACGCGGCCTGAGCTTGAATTTGTTCAACGCTTGCTAAATCTGCAGATGCGCTTAGCGAAAAGAGCAGGGCGATTGAAGCGAATAGGGATAGTCGAATGGATTTTACCATGGGCTCGTTCTCCTCATAAAGTCGTAGTACTTTCTAAATACGCCGCGATCGTCTTTGCCTTGATACTGAAAGGGGATCGCCACACTCTGACTAAACGCTTCTGAGTTTGGCTTTTCGCGCTCACAATTGGGCGTACCATCGGCGCAGCCGCTAATGTAAAAAGGAATTCCTCGGTGAAGCATAGAAACTCTGATCTCATATTTCTGACCGGGAATGAATTTGTACTGCTGACCAATTGTGCGGTAGTAACCCTTTGGTATAACTAGTCCGCTACTCGATTGGTCGTAGGCACTTTCGGTATCACTTTGCTGACCAGCCAATGGAAGAGTGATGAGATTGTTCGAACGCCGAATCAGAGAATCGGTTTGAACAAGAGTTTCAGCTACGGCGATTGGTTTTTTCCAGCGATCCGGGAAGATTTCAAGCAATTGAATTCTATAGTAAGTGTCTTTCCACAAGTGGTTTGCGTTGTCACCAACCTGATCTTGGCTCATGCCTTTTGCGCCATTTCGAAATGCCGATGTGATGGCGGTGAGCATGCGCGACGAGACATCGAGCATTTTTATGCTTGATGGGACCTCAGACATCACGAGAGACCCCTCAACTAGGCGCTCTCCTTTAGAATCAAAAAGGCCAGTTTTTTCAAAATCTTGTTCATTTTTCTGAGTTGGGTCTAAGTCTGTTTGGCCCATAACCGCAATAGAATTCGGTGTTAAGCTCACTTGGCGATCTTGCGACTTAAGTGTCCAAATCAAAGGATCATTTTTTACATTTTGAACGCAGCTGAAGTTTGGCTTAGAAACTCCGTGTTGGTACTTGTAATACGAAGGCAAGCTGCCGTCGCGACCGCCTACGACTTCGGGGCTCGAGTGTTTGATGCCCCTCGTGTCGACTTGAACGCCAAGCTTTAATATTTCATATTCGCCCGGCAAAAGATCATTGCCGTTGGGGATAAATGGAACATAATCTTTGCTTCTAGGGTTCCACTCGGCCTCATTTTTGTGTTCGATTTGAACCTGAATCGGGAGCACTTCAGATGTGCACTGCATGGTTTCATTTTGCTCAGTTTGCCAATCGCAATTTTTAGGTGTTCGGTCGTAGCAGGTGAAGCTCTCATAGCGATTTGATGTCGACCAAGCGCTACACTCTTCGCCAGCGTAGGCCGGAGGCCCAAGGATGTTGGCGATTGTTTTGCCTGGGGTTGAAATC
>JBGSQJ010000155.1:0-3622 GCA_041738165.1 Bdellovibrionales bacterium | reverse complement strand
GTGAAGGAATTGGAGTTTCATTCCGCTTTAAGAGAACGAAAACGTACCTGTGGCTCTATATATAAAGTAAGAATCGCGCCACACATTTAAAGAACGTGTGGCAGCCCCTAGGCCGAGATCACTTCTTGCGCGTGAAGGTCTGAAAGGTAAACGGAACTGGCTCAGTGCGGTCACGACTTTCGACGAGCGCAAATTCTAAAGGGCTGAGACTTGGGTAAGTGACGTCGCCCTCAACGTCTTTGTGGATTCGAGTCAAATACACATTGTCGACTAGCGGGAGTGATTCACGAAAAATCTCGCCTCCACCAATGATAAAGATCTCTTCGCCGTACTTTGAGATCTGACCCTGACAAAAGTCGATGGCCGATTTGAGGTCGGGGCATATTACCGTTTCGCCAGACGAGGCGCCACCTGCGGGTACGGGCGGGGCATAGTCCTTTTGCCTTGTGACGACAACATTTAATCTATTGGGGAGGGGGTGGCCAACTGATTCAAAAGTTTTGCGGCCCATGATGATCGCCTTGCCTTTTGTCTTTTCGCGAAAGAACTTCATGTCTTCAGGGATGTCCCAGGGCAATCGGTTTTGAGTTCCAATCACATCATTTTTTGCAGCCGCCACTATGTGAGAAAGAATCATGCCTAAACCGCCACTTCTGCTTTGATTGCCGGATGGGGATCGTAGCCCTCGATTTCAATGTCATCAAAAGTAAATTCAAATATGTCTTTGATGTCTGGATTGAGTTTCAACTTTGGTAAAGCCCGGTGTTCTCTCGTCAGTTGCAGCTTCGCTTGATCGAGGTGATTGCGATAAAGATGGGCGTCACCCAGCGTGTGAACAAACTCACCCACTTGGTAACCACAAACTTGCGCCATCATATGCGTGAGCAACGCATAGCTCGCAATATTAAACGGCACGCCTAAAAACACATCGGCGCTACGCTGGTAAAGTTGGCAAGAGAGCTTCGAGCGCGCCACATAGAATTGAAAAAAAGCATGGCAAGGCGGCAACGCCATTTCGCTCAGTTCGCCAGGATTGAACGCCACCACCATATGGCGTCTTGAATCTGGATTTTGTTTCAACGAGGCCACCACGTCTTTAATCTGATCCACTTCGCCGCCGCCTGGTTTTTTCCAGTGGCGCCACTGAGCTCCATACACTGGCCCCAAGTCGCCGTTTTCGTCGGCCCACTCGTCCCAAATTCGAACTTTGTTGTCTTTCAAATATTGAATGTTGGTGTCGCCTTTTAAAAACCACAAGAGCTCGTGAACGATCGATTTCAAGTGCAGCTTTTTTGAAGTCACTAGGGGGAAGCCCTGGGCAAGATCAAAGCGCATTTGGTGACCAAATACAGACAATGTGCCAACCCCTGTGCGGTCTTCTTTGTCGATTCCGTTGTCTAAAATGTGTCTGATCAATTGGTGGTAAACCTGCATCGCCGCACCCCCCGAGAGAAAAATGCGAGTCCAGGCTAACTCAACCTTTCGACATTAGAAAGGCTAGGCGGCGGCTTTGTTCGGCGCATCTAACGCTGTGGCGGCATCCAGAAGCTTTAAAATCAGAGTAAAATTGTCGGCATGCAGCGGTTTTTCGAAAACCTCGGTGGCTCCGGCACCTTTTAAGTCGCTGCGCATATCGCGGGCCGAGGGAAAGTTGGACATTGTGAAGACTAAGCCAGTAGGCCCGAGGGAGTGACGTATCCCTGCGACCGTCGGAACAACCTCAGGAGAGCCAGGAACAATATCAATAAAGACTCCAGCAATTTCGCCCCTCATGCGCGCCAGGGCTTTGAGCCCCAGCTCGTAGGTGCTTTGCGATTCGACCTGAAAACCGAGCAAGCGAAATTTCTCTTCAAGCGTTCGGCGAAAGTTAACTTGACGATCGATGATCAGAACTTTTCCGACTTCATTTCGAATACTCTTTTTCCAAGGATTTTCTTTTGGAACCGGGAATGACAGTACGAATTCAGTTCCGGTCTCGGTGGTGCTCGAGAAGGTGAGATCTCCGCCGTGAACTTGCATGATCGATTTACTTACGGCCAGGCCAAGGCCCGTCCCTTTGCCAACATCTTTCGTGGTGTAGAATGGCTCCATCAAGTGCTGTTGGACTTCGGGCGCAATGGTGGGGCCATTGTTCCAGACGCGAATTTGGTTCCAATTGCCTGCGGTCTCAAATGTGATTTTGATGATTCTTTCTTGAGAAGCTTCAACCGTCTCCATCGCCGAAATGGCGTTACCTAAAATGTTGAGTACGATTTGTTCAATTTGTAGGGCATCGCACTGAATGGGCATGGGATGATTGAAATCAAAGTCGAGTTGAATGTCTAAGTCTTGTAATTGAACCTTCATAAAATCAACAGCAGTGAGCGCCACTTCGGCAAGATCCACCACGTGAAGTCGCAGCTTTTGACTGCGCGACATTCGGTTCATTTTGGTCACAATGCGAGAAATTCTTTGGCAGGCTTTGATGATCTCTAAAATTTGAATCCGAATCTCTTCGGGCGAAAAATTTTTGCGATCGAGCATCAGTTCAATGTTTTCAGCAAAGCCCTGAGCCACCATTAAGGGGTTGTTGATTTCATGGGCGACTGAGGCCGACAGGCGCCCCATTTCGGCAAGCCGAGTGAGGTGCAATAGATCGGTCATTTGCTCGGCTAGTTGCTTAGGAGCGACGGGCTTTAGTTCTCTAGGCGACTTCTTTTGGCGCATCGGGTTTCCCTAGTTTCGCATTGATAACGTCGATCAACTCTTGGTGGCGAACGGGTTTCACGAGCACGTCTGAGACGCCCATCTGGGCGGCCGCAATGATATTCTCGCGCTCGGGGAACCCTGTAACAATCACGGCCGGGGTCGTGATTCCAGAGTCCCTCATAAAGCGAATGACATCGACTCCCGACTTTAAAGGCATTTTCAGATCACAGAGTATCAGGTCGAATTTTTTTGCAGATTGAAGAATTTGGATCGCATGCGAACCACTGGCCGCCAAAGAGACGGTAAAGCCAGATTGAAACAGTTTGGTTTGAAGCATAAACCGCATGGATTCATCATCATCGACAATAAGTATATGGGCTTTGGATTTAACGGGATTGGCCAAAAGGTACCTCCACAAAACGTTCAACTTGCTCTTATCTTTTATCGGAAGCTTCTGGCTGGACTAAAGAATTGAAAGAGGGAATTGGTGAATTCTTAGCCCACATGATCCTTATTGAGACTGGCTATTCTCACGTTGACACAATCTGCCAAAACCAGTAGCTAATGCCGGGTGGAAGTTCGCGACCCCATACATGGAAACATTCCAGTCACCGGTGCTGAAGTGAGTCTTTTAGACTCCAAAGTCTACCAGCGCTTACGGGCCATTAAACAATTGGGATTTTCTGAATTTAGCTTCCCTGGAGCCACCCACAACCGATTTTTGCACTCATTGGGTGTTTGCCACTTAGCTGGCATAGCCTTTGACAATATTTTTTCGGAGTTTTCGTTTTCATCGCCTGAAGTCAGGGCGCGCCTTCGCCAAACGCTGAGGCTGGCGGCATTGCTGCACGATATTGGGCATGGACCACTTTCGCACGCTTCTGAAGAGGTGATGCCTAAGCTTGAAAAGTTGAATGTCGGCGTTTACAAGAAA
>JBGSQJ010000153.1:0-2651 GCA_041738165.1 Bdellovibrionales bacterium | reverse complement strand
CAATCAAGACGCGATATTGGTCGATCATGATTTGAATCTTTTTATTGTGGCAGATGGAATGGGCGGACATAAAGGCGGAGAAGTGGCTTCGGCACTGGCCGTAGAGACAGTTCAAGAGGTGATTGCGAACCGTTCAAAGGAATCACGCCTATCTCCCAGAAAACTTTTGTCAGATGCGTACCGCGAAGCGAGTGGCCGAATTCACCACAAAAGCACGTTTGAGTCCCCTGAGCTGATGGGAATGGGCACGACCATGGTCTTATTTTGGGAGTTTCGCGGCCGAATTTATATCGCCAATGTGGGTGACTCGAGGGCTTATCTTTTTAAAGCGCCTTTAATGTGGCAGTTGACCGAAGATCATTCATTAATCAACGAGCAGGTTCGAGCTGGAGTGATTCGTGAAGAAGATATGAATGACGTGGCCAATCGCAACATCATCACGCGCAGCGTGGGGTTTGAGCGCGAGGTCCAAGTGGACGTGCTTGAACGTGAGCCTCAAGCCGATGAAATGTACCTTCTTTGTTCAGACGGGCTCAGTGGTCTGGTCAAAATGGATGAGCTCCATAATCTTGTTCGGTCCAATCCACCCAGTGAAATTGTGACAAAATGCATCAGTTCTGCAAAAAAAGGCGGCGGGGACGACAATATATCGGTCATCGTGATTCGCCGAAAAAATGGTGGTTGACGCAATACGGTATGAACCTTAGCTTGGGGTCATTGGGTCTAAAGAATATATGAGTCAAAAAAGTTACACGATCATTATCGCGAGCAATCATCACGGCAAAACTATGCAGGTGTCGGTTCGTGCTAGCTGGATTAAAGCCTTTGCGTCGCTTGCGTTTTTGGTGTTTTTGCTAACGGCAACGGCGTCTCTTGATTACGTCGGGCTTTTGCTCAAGGCCAAAGAAAACGTGGGTTTAAGGGCTGAAAACCTAGCGATGAAACGCCAGTTTCAAGTGGTTGAAGAAAAACTCTCAAGCCTTGAGTCCAGCATTGATCGCATCCAAAACTTCACGCGTAAATTGAATTTGATCACAAACGTTGAGGATGAAGAGCGCATCTTGAAACTGGCGCTCAGCCCAAGTGCATCACGCGCGGGTGAGATTATGGACACTACGGGTGGGACGAGCGGGGTAACTCGTATTCCTTCAAGTGAACTATTGATCCGAGATCCAGAAATGATGGTTCAGCCACAAATGGCTCCAAAAGAGGGCGAAGTTAGCACTTACAAAGACAATATTCGCGACTTTACGACCTTAAGTGTGCGAGTAGATCGCGCCCTTCGTGCGACGCAGCTTCGAGAGCAGGGCGTGCTTCAGCTTTGGGATGGCCTTTCTGAGCGGCAAAACCTGCTGACTTCGACTCCGTCGGTGAAACCGGCCCGCGGTTGGTTCACGTCGAGATTTGGATATCGAATTGACCCGTTTACAAACAGACCAGAAATGCATGCGGGCCTAGACTTGGCTGCTCCTTCGGGCACTCCGGTGATGGCGCCCGCCGACGGTATCGTAAGTTATGTGGGGCACGAAGGCGGCTACGGCAAATTGGTTTCAATCGATCATGGTTACGGTGTGGTGACTCGCTATGGTCACAACTCGAGGGTGTTTGTGGAGCAAGGCCAAAAAGTACGTCGCTGGGATGTGATCTCAGCGGTCGGAAGCACGGGCCGTTCAACTGGAGCCCACTTGCACTATGAAGTTCGCATCCACGGTATCGCTGTCGACCCCATGAACTACATCCTCAACGAATAGGTACACGGTTCCTTTTTCGTCATGCGATGCATTGCAAGCGGCCAAGATTCCGAGGTGCCTGTTGGTTTTTGTACAATCTCAAAAATCTCAAAGTTGCTCGTCCTGGAGTGAGCAACTGCTCGCCCGGCATCTTGATAAATTTGAGATAATTCACAACCTAGGCCTGGATAGAACGTCAACAGTCCCTAATATTTTACGATGAGTGAATTTAAACGACAAAAACCCTGACGCCTTTCATTAATAAAGTTGTCAGAGTTCTGTGGCATGGTGCATATCAAAAAAGGAACCGTGTACCTATCGTTTAGAGAATTGAGTGCTACGGCGAGCTTTGTGTTTACCGTATTTCTTACGCTCAACCATGCGCGAATCACGAGTGAGCATCCCGGCCTTTTTCAAGGGGGTGCGAAATTCAGGGTTCATAGTGGCAAGTGCGCGCGCAATTCCGTGACGAATGGCTTCGCATTGTCCGGTGACTCCGCCGCCAGCTACCGTGATTTTGGCGTCGTATTGGCCTTTTGTGTTAGTCAAAACGAGGGGGGCGATGACGGTCATGCGGGCCGTTGGGTGCGGCATGTACTCATCAGCGGGTTTACCGTTGATTTCGATTTTGCCAGTTCCGTTTTTAATGAAAATTCGAGCGGCGCTGGATTTTCGTCTTCCGGTTGCGTAGTAAACTTGATCTTTTGACATCTACTTTAGCCTCTTTTTTATAGGTTCAGTGCTTCGAGTTTTTGCGAAGCGTGTGGGTGCTCAGGGCCCTTGTAGGCCTTAAGTTTTTTGATCACTCGTTTTGAAAGTTTGTTCTTGGGAAGCATACCGGCCACGGCCTCGGTAACCACTCGAGCCGCATCTTTTTCGCGCATCTGCGCGGCAGAAAGTTCTTTAAGTGAACCGAAAAAG
>JBGSQJ010000226.1:0-2961 GCA_041738165.1 Bdellovibrionales bacterium | reverse complement strand
CTATAGATGATCATGGATTTCACCGCGGCGATGCGGTCTTTGAGGCCTTTCGCGCCGTTGACGGGGCGTTTTTTGATTTGAAATCTCACTTGTTGAGGCTCGAAAAGTCAGCCGAGGCGATCAGTTTGAAGCTGCCTCATTCTTTAGCTGAGATAGAAAATATCTGTGTGGGTCTCGCAAAAAGAGTCAATGAACCAAACGGATTGGTTCGGCTATTTGTCACTCGAGGCCCTGGCAGTTTTTCGCCCAACCCTTATGATTCCAAATGCGCCGGCCTCTACATCGTGTGGACCGAAAGCCAAGTGCCAAATGCCGAACTTTATGAGCGAGGCAGCAAAGCGACTTTTAGCCATGTGCTCTCAAAAGACCCTTTTTGGAGCCGAATCAAGTCGTGCAATTATCTTCCTAATGTGATGATGAAAAAAGAGTGCGTGGACCGCGGCAGTGATCTTGCGATTGCGCTTACAGCAAAAGGATTTGTTAGTGAAGGCGCGACCGAAAATCTAATGATCGTGGATCAAAAAAATCAGCTTTGGGTTCCTCCCTTTGATTACACGCTTATGGGAACCACAATTCGGGTGGTCATGCAGTTGGCACAAAACCTCGTCAAAGACTCCAGACTTCAATCCGTCATGCATAAAGATCTTTCTCAAAAGGACCTTGTTGAGGCTAAAGAATTGGCGTTTGTTGGGACAACTTTAGAAGTTTTGCCGGTCAGTCAGCTTGAAGGTCGGCCCATAGGTAGCGGCCAAGTAGGTGGAATATCTAAGTATTTAAGACAGGCGCTGAGAGATTTTATGAAATCCTCTTCTGAATATCGAACCCCATTTTGTTGATTGCCTTTTTGTTGACCCAAAACTAATCTCATTCGTTCAACACCTTTTAGGAGAAGTTCACACAATGAAAAAGTCGTTCACATTGTTATTGGTCGTTTTTGGTTCGGTTATGATGCTAAACGGTTGCAACAAGTGCAGCCAAAGTGAGCCAACAGTAGATGAAGCTCCAGCTGCTGTAGAAGAGCCTATGCCTGGCGAAGGCATGGACCTCATGGAAGGCGAAGAGCCTCCCCCCTCAGAAGCAATGCCTGATCAGCCTATGGAACAAGAAGGCGGCGGCGAGCCCTCTGGCGAAAGTCATTAATTTTTAGTTTTCCGTTCTGTATCCAAAATCTTAACTATTTGCATTATTCTTGGTGGCGAGAATTGACAGGGTGTCGGTTCTCGCTCATTTTACGCGGGATTCAACCCCGTCTATTCAAGTCCTTCAAGGAGATTTTTTCATGAGGAAGTTCGTTGGTCGTCTATCGGTCCGAGCGGCGCTGTTGTCCTTAACTTTGGCCCCACTATCCGTGTTCGCCAGCGAAGCTGACCTGCACATCCCAGATCTAAGTGTCGCTATGGATTTTTTTGGCGGTACGGTGAGCGGAACTTCCATTTTGATGAGTGGAATTCTCGTGACCTTCATTGGGATGCTCTTTGGCTTGATCGAATTTGCAAGAATCAAAGCTCTTCCGGTTCATGCGGCGATGAAAGAGATTTCGGATCTCATTTATGAAACCTGCAAAACCTATATGCTTCAGCAGGGAAAGTTTTTAATTGGCCTTCAGTTTTTGGTTGGTTTGGCCATGATTTATTATTTTTATTTCCTACGGCAAATGGACGTGGGCAAAGTGTCTTTGATCTTGCTTTGGTCGGTGCTGGGAATTTTAGGTTCTTACGCCGTTGCGTGGTTTGGAATTCGCATCAATACCTACGCCAACTCTCGAACAGCGTTTGCATCTCTTAGGGGCGGCAATGGCTGGGATGTGATGGAAATTCCACTTCGAGCGGGAATGTCGATTGGGGTTTTGCTCATTTGTACAGAACTTATCTTGATGTTGGTCATCTTGCTTGTGGTTCCATCTGATCTTGCGGGGCCTTGTTTTATTGGTTTTGCGATTGGTGAGTCGCTGGGCGCATCGGCACTTCGAGTGGCCGGTGGAATTTTCACTAAGATCGCCGACATCGGTTCAGATCTGATGAAGATTGTATTCAATATCAAAGAAGACGATGCTCGCAATCCTGGGGTTATTGCCGACTGTACAGGTGATAACGCAGGTGACTCGGTCGGGCCAACTGCCGATGGTTTTGAAACCTACGGTGTAACAGGTGTGGCTCTGATTTCTTTTATCGTGTTGGCCGTCGGTATGATGATGAGCCCCGAGGGCCGTCTTGAACTCCAAGTGGGCGGACATGAGTTGCAAGCCAAGATGATCGTTTGGATTTTTGCCATGCGAATCTTGATGGTGCTCACTTCGATCTTTTCGTACTTCGTTAATACTGTTGTCACTCGTAGTCTTTATAAAGGTCGTTCAAAATTCAATTTTGAATCTCCCTTGACGATGCTTGTGTGGTTGACCTCCATCATTTCGATTGCGGTGACCTTCGTGGTGTCGGCCACTTTGCTGGGTTACTTGCCAGATGGCATGTGGTGGAAGCTTTCTGTGATCATTTCTTGCGGAACGCTTGCTGGAGCCTTGATCCCAGAATTCACCAAAGTGTTCACCAGCGCCCACTCAAAGCACGTGGCTGAAATCGTGAATGCGTCTAAAGAAGGAGGGGCCTCGTTAACAATATTGTCTGGCCTCGTTGCCGGAAATTTTTCAGCTTTCTGGAAGGGCATCACAATCGCGGCGTTGATGTTCGTGGCTTCTTACACGGCATCCTTGGGCCTTGGTGCTTACATGGTTTACCCAGCGGTGTTCGCGTTTGGTCTATTGGCCTTTGGATTTTTGGGTATGGGTCCAGTTACGATTGCGGTCGACTCTTATGGCCCAGTCACCGATAACGCTCAGTCTGTGTTTGAACTGGCGCAAATTGAAAATGTTCCTGCTGCTGACTTTCAGCGCGATCATGGATTTAAACCTGAGTACACAAAAGGTAAGCTCTTGCTCGAAGAGAATGATTCGGCTGGTAACACTTT
>JBGSQJ010000211.1:0-3642 GCA_041738165.1 Bdellovibrionales bacterium | reverse complement strand
CAAAGGGTTGAGAGAGGCGGTAGCGATATGGCAGCGTTCCGCCGCTTGCGACGACTTTTTTGCGGCTACCTTCAAAGAGTTTGATGGATTCAGGGTCCACATAAAGATCACTTGATGGCGCAGCTGATTCTACGGGTTTAGAGGCCGTTTGTTTTTCGCTATTATCAAGACCGAAAAACCAATTGGCGCCTAAGTAAACCCGGTAATCCGGTGCGAGACCCTCAGGGATGACTTCGACTGTTCCGCCAAGATGGCCCCAAATCGTTGGCCACAGGCGCTGCTTGAATCCAACTAGGGCTTCGAGGGCGCGCACGTGTTCTTCTGTACCATGAGGAGTGTGATCGATCGCATGGGCTCCGATCAATTCTAAATGGTATCTGCGAGGTTCGCCGACTCCGTAAACATAAGCCATAGAGGCAAGCGCTTGGTCTTTGAGCGGGAAAAAGTAATCATTTTCTGCTGGCACTCCGCCCGGATTTCGCACTCGGTAGCCTAGATTAAAACCCCACATGTGCCGGCCGTATCTCAAGTCGCGAATCAACTCTAGATTGTAAATGGGGGTCGGATCGGTTCCCGTATATGGATCTTGCCGTGAAACCGTAAAATCGATGGAGCCTGCAAAAGCCCAACCCCCGCCGCCGCGTCGACGAGACAGGTTGTATTTGAATCCTGGCCTGTAGGCATTCACCCCGTCACTGATGTAGTGATCGGAGTCTTGCCCTGAATCTGGATCTTGATAAAGAAACATCGGCACGGCAAACGTCAGCTCAAAATCCTTAAATACGCCCCAAGCAAAAACAAAATCTGCGGCCACAGCTTTGTCATGGTAATCGATATACTTCGGAGTCGTCAGATCATCGTAAGCCGTCAATTCGTCGCGCACATAAGCCCCGAAGAATCCGAGATTGAATCGGTTGGGCCTTAGAACATCAGACGAATGGACATTCTGAAAGAATAGCGAATCAGGCGTTGGAGCCAGAGTTTGCATATTGCCAAGAACGTTGGCGAAGGCGCCTTGCCAAACGCCAATCAATAAGACAGCCAATACTGCAATGCGAATGATTTTAAAATTTCTCATAGATGTTATGTTAGGTCGGGGCTGGACTCAAATTCAAGACCTGATTGTCATTGGGCTGATTTGAGTTTAGGTGTGATCGCAAGAGTTTTGATCTCGTCACCTCGGCGAATTCGCAATGGAACTTGTTCATCCGCCTTGAGGGCCTGAAGACAATAGACATAGTCGTGCAGGTTATTGATTTTCATTCCGCCAAGTTCAAGCAGAACATCGCCCGCCTTTAGGCCAGCTTGAGCTGCGGGTGAATTATCTGCCGTACCTGAAATCAACACGCCTTTGACGTTGTCTTGTGTGTAATCGGGGATTGTCCCCAGATAAAGTCTGAAACTGCGTGAACCTCCAGCCGGAGTCATGTTGGCTGATCCAGGCACTTTTTGATACCGGGGTGAGCGACCACTGGCGGCCAATTCTGAAACGAGAGCTTTGGCGAACTCGGTGACCTTTATCATTCCCTCAAAGTTGATCAAGTCGGGCGTGTCTTCGGGCGTGTGGTACTGAGGGTGTGAGCCCGTGAATAGGGATATCGACGGAACCTTCTTGAGGTAAAATGAAATCGCATCAGTGGGCAAGTAGGGGTCACCTTGAGTAGCTAGGGGAAGAGTCTGTTGCGAAGCCGTTTTTTCAATGAGCGGCTTCCAATCGGGGCTCGAGTCTACGCCTTGGACCAAGAGTGCGCTGCTTAGGCGACCAACCATATCCAAATTGATCGAGGCGCTAAAATTTTTCGCTGAATGAATCTTTAAAAAACGCGAAGAGCCGAGTGTGCCGATTTCTTCACCGGTCCAAAGCCCAAAAACGACGTTTTGTTTCAATTTGTTTTTTTCGAGTGAAAGTTGGCGGGCCAGTTCTAATACAGTGGCGACGCCAGAGGCATTGTCGTCAGCGCCGGGGTGAATTTTCTTTGACCCAGGCTTCAAGCTATTGCCAAATTCACCATGTCCTAAATGATCTAAATGAGCGCCAATCACGATCGTTTTTCGAGCGCCTGGAACTTTGATTTCGCCAACGACATTTCGAGCCTTGGCTTTGGTGAACTCCAAGTCAACTTGAGCATTGAACGTGGTGGAGTGAAGCGGACGGGCCAATGTCTCAGCCGTTTTTAATTTTTCAGTCCACTCTTTCACAGTGGTGCCATTGGCTATGAAGATTTGTTCGGCCAAAGCTCGGCTTATGCGAATGACGGGGATACCCGAGCGCTCCTCTCGGCCTTCAAATAGGAGGTTGAGCTCCGAACTGGATTTGACGTTGCCGTCATCAATCAATATGAGGCCAATCGCGCCTTTTTGTGCCGCCACCGTAGCTTTGTGCTGAGGTCTTGAAAACATATGAAGATGAAAGCGTTGATCGGTCGAGATATCTTCTGGAATGCCGTTAAAGGCCAAAGCCCATTTTCCTTTCACGTCTTCGCCAGCATAAGAGTCAAAAACAGGCAGTGCCCCTTGCGCGGGCGCCACGATGCCGTAGCCAACAAAGATGGCGGCGCCTTTTGCGCCCTTGCTGTTAAGTGAAAACGACGAAGGTACCCAATCTTTGTGGATGGCCAGAGTTTGTTTTTTACCTAGAATCTCAATATCGAGCTTGCTGTTTTTGCCTAGCGAGACTCCGTTGGTGAATTCGTACTCGGTGACGAATGCTGAATCAAAAGGCGTAAGCCCCAACTCTTTAAATTCGTCAGCCAATTTACCTGTGTATTCAGCTTCGAGAGCATGACCAGTGGGTCGACCCTCGAACTTTTCTTGTGCCAAGTACTTGACCCAAAATTCCAATCGATTCTCAGTCAATTTTGTCGATGGCGTATCGGCTGCGGGCAAAACATTCGATTTGAGCCGCGGCAGATCTAGGGCGCGCCGCGCCCGCTCGTCATTCCAATTGGCTCGATAAATCTGTGCTTCTTGATTTGGTGGATTGTGGGTCCAAAAAATCTCATCACCATCTTTGTTAAAAACGGGGAGGCCATCAAAACCCGTAAGATCTGTAACGCGCACGGGATCTTTGCTGCCATTTGTATCGACGATGAAGAGTTCAAAGTTGTCGTAGCCAAATTTATTGCTCGTAAAAATCAGGTAGTCTCCTCGTGGGTGATAAAACGGGGCCCATGACATTTTGCCAAGACGAGTGATCTGTTTTATGTCGGAGCCGTCCACATTCATGGTGTAAATTTCAGCCGTGTGGCCATCGGGCGTGAACCTTCGAAAAGTGATGCGTTTGCCATCAGGAGAGAAAAAGGGGCCACCATCATAACCGTCGTTGTGAGTGAGGCGCTTCACTTCAGATCCATCTTCTTTCATGATGTAAATTTCCATAAAGCGCTCAGGGCTCTTTTTGAAATTTTCTTTCTCCTCGTTGGTGAGTGATTTCGTGTAACCCGAGCGATTGGACGCAAAGGCGATCCATTTTCCGTCAGGCGAATAAGAACCCTCAGCGTCGTACCCAGGCGCATTCGTCAAATTTTTGAGGCGCTGACCTTTTGTATCGGACTGATAGATTTCGTACTTATCATCAAAGCTCCAGTTGTAACGACGCTGACTCGACTTTCGCTCTTCCCATTCTTCTTTTGTCTTTTTACC
>JBGSQJ010000188.1:0-1750 GCA_041738165.1 Bdellovibrionales bacterium | reverse complement strand
GCGACCTTTCGAACGTGCTCTTTCCAGAATTCTTTCTTTTCTGTGGGATCTACCGGCTCCATGTTACCTCCGCCAAAGTTGTGCGGAGTATACTATGTCCGTTTAGGAACTGAAAACCATGGGGCAGTTGGAGCGCTTACCACTAATTGCTATAAATATGTTTATCAAAATCCAATCAGAGCGGGAATTTCAGAACAATGCGAACTCTACCCATTCAGCACGCTACACGGCCTACTTGGTGGATCTCGATTAACGATTCCCATCGCCGAAGACTTCTTTCTGTTTGACGGAGATACCCGTGCAACTTTGCAATGGTTGAACACGTTGCCTGATGAGAGTGATTTAATGTCAGTCCGATCCGCACTTCGTAAGGGAGTGTACAAACTGCGAAAAGATCCAGCGACCAGAAGGCCAAACCGGTTAGAGTGTGGCCTTTTGTGACTCTCTGCATGACGGAAAAGGAACCGTGTACCTAGCGATTGGCCAATTCTTTTTTGCAGTTCAAGAGAGACTCGTTTGTTTGCATTACGGGAACTAAATCGTAGGACTTAGTTTTTACATTCCACTTGCTAAGCTCCATGCTCAAACCATCTTCATCTCTTATCTCATTTGGCCCATCGACAAAGAGCGCACAATACTTCGTCAATTCTGGAGTTCCCTTAGTTGGACTGAGTGTAAATGAATAATAGTGGTGCTCCTCATCACTACCCCATTCGACTTCGGCATCCAGTGAGTCAAAGAATGGAGCCACATCAAAATTTTCAATGCTGTAGCCATCATAGTCGTTGAGTAGCTTGATTTCTTTATTTCCTGAGAGCAGAAAGTAAAAAGTGCCAGAAATTCCGCTCAAGTCATTTGAAAGTTCCATTTTGTATTTACCCGCAAGTCCAGACGCCGAAGCCACGACCGAAAAGCCCAAGCACGCTAAAGACACCCCAATCCTTTGAATCATATCAATTCCCCTTTTTTGATTAATTCCCCTTAGAACCTATTCGACATATCACTTTCTGATATCAGATGAGAAAAAAAGGGTGGAGGTTACTAATTTTGAAATTCTTTTAGGTGTTCAAATAGGTCGGCTACCTACCGAATCGGCGCCTGACCCGGCGCATGACGGAAATTGAACCGTGTACCTTTCACATTTTATATTCGATGGGAACAGTAAAAAGCCAGGTTGTTTCTTTCACTTCATCTGGAAACGGCTTAAAACCGCTCGCCTCGTCTAGCAGATTGAGCGCTGCCCTGTTCAGAGACTCAAAGTCAGTCTTCTCGACAATTTCTGCACCTAGAACCCGGCCCGAGCGATCAAGATGAAAACGCAAAACCACTCGGCCCTGTTGCCCCAAGCGCTGTGCTAGCCGCGGATATTTTTTCAATGAGTTCAGCGTTGCAGTCAATTCGGCAATATAACGCTCGCGCGCGTCCCTCGCCGCACGCCCCACTGTGGAATCTGAATTGGTCGCTGAATTTTGCAATTTCGGCGCGACACTTGGTTTTTCTAAAATTAGCTTTGACTGCTTTTTTTGTTTTGGAACCGGCAGTTCCACATCTGGGGCCATCGACGGCGCAGCCGATTGAAATTGGATTTGGACTGCCGCCACAGTAACTTGTTCAAACATGTGCGACCTCGCAAATAGATAGGAGGCAATCGCCAAATGTACAAAACCAGAAGTGGCCAACGCGACTAACAAGGGGCGGCCTTTAAGCCGTTGCAATAACGCACAACTCATGTGCAGGCCCACTTGATGCG
>JBGSQJ010000184.1:0-1712 GCA_041738165.1 Bdellovibrionales bacterium | reverse complement strand
CCCAACCTGCCACCTTTTCGCCACCCATGCTAACAGTTTCAATGTGAGCAAACGAGATGGCGAAACCTACAGCGAATACCAAAAACGGGTCATAGATCCTATTTCGCCGTCTTTTTGTGCGGCCAAGTGGCTCAACTCGACGATCTGGCTCGGTAGCGGAACAACTGCAAGTTGCCACCTGCCTCCGGCGCACAAAATTCCGCTTAGCGAACTCAAAGACAACCCTACGGCCATTCACAATACGACTCATAAAAAAATAGCGCGCGCTCAAATGCTCAAGGGTGAAAAACCAAAAGAGTGCGAGTACTGCTGGAAGATCGAGGCCATCGACCCCAACCACATGAGCGATCGCACTTTTAAAACTTCGGCTTTCAAAGAACATGACATCGCTGAGATCGCGAAAGCCTCACCGCTCGCCAATACCATTCCGCGAACGCTCGAAATCGCATTCGATCGGTTTTGCCAATTTGCCTGTACCTATTGCAACGCAAGCTTTAGCACCAAGTGGGCCAAGGACATCCAAACTCATGGCGTCTACAAAGACCTCAAGACCGACGGCGGAGGCGCCTATCGCCACGATGGGGCCTGGGCCGACGCCTTCCTTGAAAATGAAAACCCGTACTTGAAAAGTTTTTGGGAGTGGTGGCCCACGCTTGGGCATGAACTGGAAGAGCTGCGCATCACGGGCGGCGAACCCATGATGTCGTCGCAGTTTTGGCGCCTGCTCAGTTCGCTTAAAGAAAATCCAAAGCCTGGTTTACGCTTGGCCGTAAATTCGAATTTAGGAGTAAGCCAAGAGAAGATCGACAGATTGATAGCAGAATCTAGTCACATCGATCATTTGCACATCTACACCAGCTGCGAATCCGTGGGAGCACAGGCCGAGTACATTCGCGACGGATTGAACTACGCGAATTTTTGTAGAGCCGTCGAGTCGGTGCTTACGCTTGGCCGAGTTGAGCAGTTTCACATCATGCTCACTGTGAGTGCGCTGGCGCTTGACTCGATGCCTGAGTTTCTCGAACAGATTATCGAATGGAAACGACGCTTTAAAAACCCAACACCCTATTTTATGGTCAACATCCTTAGGTTCCCAAGTTTTATGAGCCCACTTGTGCTGCCCTTAGAATATCGCAAAGATCAGGCCGAAAAATTAAAGATTTTGAGCGCTCGCCCTGCGCTTGAAGAGTTTGAGGCCAGCGGACTATTGAGATTGGTCGACTACCTAACCGAATCCGATTCACCTCACGCTAAAGCTAGCGAAGCGCAAAATCTTAAAACAGACTTCAAATCATTTTTTGCGCAGTACGATTTGCGCCGAGGTAAATCGTTTGCTCAGGCGTTTCCGGATTTGGCTTATTGGTTTGAGAGCCTCCCTATTGTCACAGCTCCCGAATTCAACCGAGTCGAACACGGTGACAGCACCGTCGGCTGGCACGATGTCGAAGAGCTTAAGAAGCTCGCCAAAGCTGAGGGACTCTCTTACGTCTCAGTTTGAGACGTTTTCGGTCTTAGAGCGACATTTTCAATCCAAAATATTTTGAGTTCTAAAGTGCCCCCTATTGAGACATTCGCCTAGTCTGCCGAAGAGTTGGGGGATGAGTTTCAAGAGATCGGCATTTCAGGCGCAAAAACACCTCGACTTCGTCTATCTGATTTTGTTGGTCTTATCCCTTTATTTGGTTTCACTTTTTGTAGCCGCGCCCGTATCC
>JBGSQJ010000141.1:0-10615 GCA_041738165.1 Bdellovibrionales bacterium | reverse complement strand
TTTAGCGGCCCAATCGCGAGAAGATCCAGACCCATACTCTTTACCAGCAAAAACCACGAGCGGTGTTTGCGAAGCGCGGTAGTGCTCGGCGGCATCGAAAAACGAAACCTCTTTGCCTTCGGGTTGGATGATTGTGAATCCGCCTTCTCTTGCGACCATTTTGTTTTTAATGCGAACGTTGCCAAATGTTCCGCGCATCATCACCTCATGATTTCCGCGCCGAGCTCCAAAAGAATTGAAATCAGCAACGTTCACGCCGTTTTCAATAAGATATTTTCCTGCCGATGAATCTTTACCAATTCGACCCGCCGGAGAAATATGATCTGTGGTTATGAAATCGCCAAACAATCCAAATACCCGCGCGCCTTGAATGGCCGTCGCCTTGGCTTCTTCGATCAAATACGATTCGAAAAACGGTGGCTCTTTGATGTAGGTCGACGAACTTTGCCAAGAGTACGTGTCGCCCTTAACAGCTTTAAGTTTTTGCCAATTTTCATCGCCATCATAGACTGAGGCATAGGCCTTTTTATATTGCTTGGCCGTTACAAACTTGGCCACCACGTCGCCCAGCTCTTTTGGGTCAGGCCAAATATCTTTTAAAAATACCGCCTCGCCCTTGTCGGTGTATCCTACCGGGTCAACAGTGAGATCTTTTTGAATATTGCCAGCCAAAGCATAGGCCACGACCAATGGAGGCGACGCCAAATAATTGCCAAGCACACTGGGGTGAATGCGAGCTTCAAAGTTGCGATTGCCCGAAAGCACCGCCGCCGTTGCTAGGCCACCCTTATCGACGGCCGCTTGAATATGCGGCGGAAGCGGACCCGCATTTCCAATGCAAGTCGTGCAGCCGTAGCCCACTAAATTGAAGCCCAATGTGTCGAGTGAGGCCATCAACCCGGCCTCTGCCAAATAATCGCTGACCACTCGCGAGCCCGGGGCAAAGCTGGTCTTCACCCATGGCTTAATCTTTAAACCCTTCTTGGCCGCGTTGCGGGCGAGCATCGCAGCTCCCATCATCAAGCTAGGATTTGAAGTGTTGGTGCACGAAGTGATGGCCGCAATCACAATCGAGCCTTGTGACAATTCGTACTTCTGACCCTTAGGGTCTTCAACATGCACTCGATCTCCGAGACGGCTTAACTCTTGATCTGGATGTTTTTCTGCCAACTCCACATCGTGTACCGGCAAAGCCTTCGTGTCTTCAATCCAACCCTTCAATTTGCCGGCATCGACTTTTGCGAGTTCATCTTTGTAGCGGTCTGCACTGAATTTTCGAAATGAAGTTCGTACGGTTTTAAGTGTGGCTTTGTCGTGGGGCTTTGACGGGCCCGCCAGTGAAGCTTCTACAGTCGCCAAATCAAGCTTTACAACGTCTGAGTAGTTAGGAGTAGGAGTGCCCTTTTGAACGAACAGGCCCTGCTCTTTAAAATACTGCTCAGCCCTATCGGCCCACTCGTCGCGGTCCGAAAGCTTCATAAACTCAATAGTTTTTGCATCGACCGGGAACAACCCAACCGTCGCGCCATACTCTGGCGCCATATTTGAAACAGTCGCACGGTCGGCCACGGTGAGAGTGCTAACGCCGTCTCCAAAATATTCAACGAATTTACCTACAACGCCTTTTTTGCGCAGCATTTGTGTGACCGTCAGCACCAGATCGGTCGCCGTCACCCCGGGCGAAAGCCGACCGGTCATTTCAAAACCGACAACTTGAGGGATCAACATCGTGCAAGGCTGACCAAGCATAGCCGCTTCCGCTTCGATGCCGCCTACTCCCCACCCCATAACCCCAAGGGAGTTCACCATGGGTGTGTGCGAATCGGTACCTACGAGAGTGTCAGGGTAGAGAAATTCTTTGCCCTGCATTTTTCCAGCTAGGACCACTTGCGCCAGATTTTCGACGTTCACCTGGTGGCAAATCCCCATCCCAGGGGGAACCACTTGAAAGTTGGCAAGCGAACTTTGACCCCACTTTAAAAACTCATAGCGCTCTTGGTTGCGTTGAAATTCTAGCTCTAAGTTTTGCGCAAAAGCTGAGGTTTCGGCAAAATAATCGACCTGTACCGAGTGATCAATCACAAGGTCTACAGGCTGAAGTGGGTTTACGGCTTGAGCTTTTCCGCCCCTTGCCACCATTGCCGAGCGCATCGCCGCCAAATCGGCCACCACGGGAACTCCCGTAAAATCTTGTAGCAACACTCGGCCCGGGGTGAATTGTATTTCGTGGTCCGACTCCGCTTTGGGATCTTGGTGCACGAGCGCTTCGATGTCCTTTTTTTGAACCACTTCGCCATCTTCAAAACGAAGTAGGTTTTCGAGCAAAATTTTGTGACCGTAAGGCATTTTGGCGAGATCGATCCCTAACGCTTTAGCCAGCTTAGGAAGTGAATGATAATGATACGTGCGTCCTGCCACATTGAGAGTTGCCAGCGTTGAGAATGAATTCATACGGCGAACCACCTTTCTTGATAACTAAATGAATAACTCTTCGACAATTCAAAGTGAATGAGAAGGTCAAAGCTAACGCTTAGCAATGCATAGCAATTGACAACTCTGCTGACACTTCGGCCCAACTTTTTAGGCCAGCTGCGAATAGAACGAAAACCAACACCAGAGCTAATTCCAAGACCTTTGTCTGCCGATCCTCTGGACTATGAATATTAAAAAACTGCCTTTCAAACGAACGTTATTGCTCTTGGCCTCGGTCTCGGTTGTTGGTTGCTCAGGTCCAGGAAAGTCAGTCGAAACTATCGCCGCCTCAGCCGTTGACGGGCTAGGCTGCAAGCTTTCACAAAGCCAGGTTTGGGACAGCCTTCACAAGGTCGCCGAAGAAGCTGGCGATTACCCAAGCGCTCTCGACGTGGAATCGTCACTTCGCCAGCTCGGCGCGCTCAAGGGTTACTCTGGCTCGGACTTTGAGGCTTATATTTCAGCTTTCGTCACCTATTACGCATCAACGATTGAAGGAATTCGCAAAATCTATGGACCCAAAAGTGAGGCCGGCTGGAGAAAGGGTCTCGCTGAAATGGAAATTGGGATCGAGTCGACAAGTCTACATAAACAGCTAAAAAGTGAAATTGCCGCCAATCTGGCCGCACTTGATGCCGCAGACTCTAGGCTCGGTGCCACTTGCCAAGATCCTGAGCTCGATCCGCCAATTGCCGAAGGCGATCCCGAAGAAACCGCGCAAAGCGAACAAGAAATTGACCCGGGTCAAGGCAGCGAGCCCCTACCCGAGTACTCTAAAAAACTCGAAGCCGAAACAGGTAGTGTGTGGGACGAACTGCGTCGCTACCCCGAAGTTTATGGTCAGCAAAAAATCATTGCGACAGCTTATCAAAGTTGCTCGGTCTTAGAGTCTCGGCCCATGAATGCGTCAACGCCAGAGCTTCAGGGTGTGGTGCAAACTGGGCGACACCCATCAGGCGCAGGGTGGATTCGCGAGATTGGTGATTTAGTAAAGGTCAACGCCACTCACTACTATGTGCATGGCCAATCATTGGCGAAAAGTAGCTGCACCGATGTGCGCAAAAGCCCACCGATTTACGACTTTGGCGGCAAACCTTATGTTTCATCAAGTCGGCCCCTTGAACTCGATTTGTTTAAAGATGCAGGCTCTGGTGGAAAGGGTCTCGGCATAGATTGTTCGGGTTACGTCTTTTCGGCTCTAGCCGTTGCCGGATTAAAGATGGACCCAGATCCTAAAAAACCATTGAAAGGCAACTTGGTTTTTGGCATTGGATCGGGCGCTTTCAAAGAGCCTCAATCGAACGGGCTCAAATGCCTCGCCAAGGTGGATGTGAGCAAGTCCGCTGCTTTATCTGTTGGTGATGTGGTCGCGATCAATGGGCATGTGGTGATGATCGATAGCGTTGGCGCTGATCCGTACGGATTGAGCCGAGCGAAGTCTGTGTCCGATTGCAACTCGAGTGTTTTAAAGAGCTCTGGTTTTGATTTTGTGATTTCGCAAAGCTCCCCGTCCAAAGGTGCAGTGGGTATCAATCGCTATGAAGCCAAAGACTATTTGGCTGGCTCCTCCACATATAGAGACGGACTCACCCGCTACGCTGTGGCCGCTTGCCGAGTGAAATTTGGTGCGACTGCTGGGCTCAACTCTCCTAGTTTAAGTGTTGTCCGCCATAAAAAAACTCCTGAGTGTGTGGTCGCACCACTGGTCGCGAAACACGAAGATTGCATTCACTCTTGCCGGATGTGATCGATGGATGGCGTCTTCGTCGCCTGGTGCTTGGCTGGGATACTCCTATAGATGTTGTGGTGTGACACTTTATCCTACTTTAATCACAGCATATTGCTTGCCATTGGCTGCACACACATAGGCCTGCACTTCGGGGTGATTGATTCAGCCGTTTCATTAGAGCCATAATTCTCGCGAGATCTAATAGCCAAGACATTGCCGGATTCTTCAAGATAACCTGTGCTCTTGGCGCCTTTAATTCGAAAACGAAACCCATCGTTGACCACGGCCCACCCATTGCAGTACGACGGTCGGTGCCTAAATACAGGCAAATACATGGAGGTTTAAAATGCGCCGACTGAAAATCATAGGGCCTTTTTTTGTCACGCTCGTAATTCTTACAGGGTGCACGAGCAAAAGAAATCCTCCTCCCGAGCCGCCAAAAGAGCACTTTAGACTCGATAGCAAAACCACCAGCGAGCTGCACAGGGTGGGCTGTCGCGCGACTGACACTGATCTCAATTGTAGTGAAATTGAGGACCTTCATGGAATTCAGGACATGTCGTGGACCAAACGAAATCTCGAGCAAAAAAAACGTGCCCTTGAAAAGCGCATTCAGGCGATTGATGCCCTTGGAGCCGAGCTTGACCTCGCTGTTAAAAATCAGTGGAGCTCTGAAACACAAAAGACTCTAGACATGTACTCATCCAAGACCGCACCACTCAGAGCTCAGACAGTCGAAACACTTGAGAGTGTAATTGGCGAAATCGCAAAGGAAGACCTCTTTCAGACTAACTTGGGTTACCGCTGTAGCGGCACCTACGGCATCGACCAGTTGCAAAATAGCTTTGATCAATCCTTTTTATTTCAAAATGGACTTTCGCTAGACACCGTAGATCGTGTTTCTGTCGCGCCCAAAGAGCAAACCGACGGCCCAGTCAAAGTTCGCTATGAGACCAAGGGCAAAAACTTTCGTCTACGTATCGGGAACGAAAATGCCTTACCTGAAAAAGCCGTCGACGTAAACCTGATGTCGGTGTGGATCGACGGTGAATTTTCACTTGATTGGACGGGGGGCCCTTACCTAGCTTCCGCGACTTGCATGAGGATCACTGGACTTGAAAAAAACCCAACTCAAATGACACAAAGAATTGTCGAGCGAGCCCGCTTAAAGTGTGAAACATATTCGATTATACCCGCCAGTCCCGCCGCCCAACGCAAGGTCGCCAGATCTGGAACAATTGAAGCCAATTATGGAAGAGACGAAAAAAGCACCTTCATTTTTGCAACGTCCCTCAAGCCCGAGCCACCTTTCACAAGCCCGTTCGCGAACGGTGGTTTCAAATATCTGTTCGACCTCTCGTCAGAAAGCGGTGAACTAACGTTTACACTATCTTCTCTTGAGACAAATCAAATTTTGGCAACGGTTAAAACCAGAAACTCGTCAGATCAGATAAATTTAAGCTATTACCATAAGGGGTTCGGCGCACTTATCGCTTGCGAGGTTCCTAAATAAAAAATCACCCATCCGAAAAGACTTTGATTGTTGAGTGCCAAGCCAACCGCTCTTGATTTCGCGCAAGCCCACAAAGCCAGGGAAAACGCGGTTTTTTATGGGGCGACCGTTGCGCAGTGAAATCTTTTGAACTGAACGAACCAGACGGATTGAGGTTTGAGGCTCAAGGGATGCCTCAGGATACTTCTCTGCTGATGTTGTCCGCCGCTGAAACTTTCAGGCAATAGCCTAACCAAGTAGCAATGTGACAAATTTTCTGCGTCATTTGTAGTTCCACGAAAAGTTGCGCAAACTTCTGCAAAAGAACGCTCTTAAATTTTGTGAACCATAGCAACCCTCACCACCGATCACTTATCGACACATTTGAGCGACACCAAGTCTTCGAGATCATTTTTTTGTGTTGGTTAATTTATCATTGGGAACATTTCTAATTGGGACAATTTATTATTGACAGTAATTTTGACTCTTTTATTTGGGCCCTAGCATGGGGTTTGGTAACAAGGCGCCTGCTTGGCTTTAGCGAATTTTATGTTTGATGGCGAAGTCACGAGCGCACCAAAAATGCCTCCCTATGAGAAATCTAAACTATCAATCACAAAGCGCAAACTCTTTAAAACTGCACTTTTAAAATGCGTGCTAGAACTTCATTTAAGAATGAAGCAACTATCTCTAATACCTAAACCTCAGCTTGCGTGCGGTGGCAGCTTGAACAACACTCGGCACTCGAAGCGCACATTATGCTCTAGGCGCCCCATTCATTTGGTTTTGAAAACAAAGAACTCGACAAGTTTATTTAAATCAAGACTCGTCATAAAATCATTGGCTTCAAAATATGCAAAACAGTTCGGAATTAAAGTTTACGCCTCTAGTGTGCAACGTGATCATATTCACTTTGTCATTAAGATTGCCGGTCGAATTTCCTATATCAGATTCATTCGCAGCTTGACCGGCCAGCTCGCGCGTCGATTTGGCAAAGGTCTTTTTAAGTTCAGACCATTCACTCGATTGGGAACTTGGGGACGTGAATTCAAAGACCTACTCGATTATCTATTTCGCAACGATATGGAAGTTTTTAAAATCTGGAGATACCAACGCAATCGCGCTGACCCGAAATGATCGGATACTGAAGTAGAATTGAGTATTATTCGATCTGTGAAGAAAGCGAGTGGGAAATTGGAACAGACAACGTCATTGACCACAAAAATGGCCAGACGAGCAGCGATGGTTCCGATCTCCTTCATAAATTAAATTGGGCGCCTCGTGCACTGGCCTAGTGAAAGAGAAAAGCCGAAAAAACAACTTCCCAATCACCTCAACTCAACCCACCACCCAAAATCTCATTTTGAGACAACCGCCAGATTGTCACCCCCCTGTCTAATTCCTATCGAGCCACTGAACCTAACCAGGCTCAATCCCTTACCTAGCCGTGGCACGGCCGGTGCAATCCCTAACCCTGGGAACCCCACGCGAAACATATAGAGGTATGGCCATGACGAAATTCACATCCACTCTGATCCTTGCCGCCGTGATGTCCATAAGCTCAATAGGTCAGGACCCCGCCAGCAGCCGAACCCCACAGAGCGACAATGTCATCTCGAACGAATACACCTACGTTTATCAAGCCCCGCCCCGAACTACGATCGATTGGTTTTTGCTAAAACCAGAACACGAGCTGATTTTGCAAAAGGACCGCTACCGCTACAATCGCTATGTCGAGCAGTGGCCAACAGACGATTTCAACACAAGCAAAAAAGCGGCAGACGCCTTTATCAATTCTTCGGACTTCAACAACTACCGATGGTTCTCACCTCAGTATGAAGGCCCTGCGCTATCTCCCGGAAACAGCGATTGGTACTTTCGCATGATGACCGGAATGATTCTGCAAGAGATGATGCGAAGACGCGGCGGCTCAAGCGAAGAGGCCCAAATTTACCTCTCAAAACTACACAACACTCAAAGCGAGTTTCTACCCAAAGACCTACCCGCTCCTTTTCGCGGCTTTTACGAGGACCGCGACAATCGCTACGCCCGTCTTAACTTCGTCATGAAGTACATCATGGCGCTGGCTGTTTCGTATCACGAAGCCAGGTTCCAGCATTTTTATCACGCCCCCTTAAGTCCAACCGAGCCCGGCTCGGCGCGCTGTGAAAATGAGGAGCACGACCCACTCTCTTTTTCAGGACACCTGCCGAGAATTCGAGAAATCGAGGCACAAATCAAGTCTCGCTCGAGCGATTACGACGAAAAATCGATCGCCTTCTTAGAGACTTCAGGTGCACTCCGCGATCATAATGGCAAAATTGACAAACTACAGAGCCAGATAGAAAGAGTTCAAGCCGCCATTTTGTCTTCGCAAAAAGAAGTCGACACAGGAGTTGGAAGAGCGGCCAGGCAAGCCCGCCAAAAACGCGATGAGCTTCAAGATCAATACGATTCAACAACTCGAGAGATCACCGAGCATAGAGCCCTGATTGAGTCTGACCTTAAATCGATCGCGAAACTCAATGCGGATTTAGAGAGCTTGGATAAAGAGATTGCGCAAAAAATAGAAAAGCGAAAATCACTCACTGTAGAATTGGATGCACTCGACAAAGAGTTGACCCCGATTAAAGAGCAAGTGGTTTCAAGACTTGGACTCAAGCACGCCGAGCCCAATTCTCCCGACTTGACGCAAGGACTCGAAACCATTCGCAGGTTGAATACTGAGATTGCCGAAAAGATTGACCAAGTTGCCGAAATAGATCTGCGGCTGCAATCGGCCCGGGCCGCCCGAAGTCAATCAGTTGTGGACATCGAAAACCAAGAAAACCGGCTAGCCACCCACCGCGCCAATTTGGCCAACCTCTATGTGAAGCAAGAAGCTGATTTTACAAATCTCGTAGCCGCCAAAGAGAATCTAGCAAAAACCGATCAAACTTTGGCGCTGACTGAAGCGCCTATCAGCGCGCGCCGTAGACTGCTCGATGGGCTCAATGTTCAAATGAAGAGCATGAACGATGAGAAACTTAAAATCGAGCAAAGCCAAAGAAAAGCTCAAGCCGAATTGACAGATTCAGATGCCAAGTTTTCAGAAATTACAAAACTCAAAAGTGAAATCACTTCTATTCGCGAGAAAGTCAGAGACTATGTTCATCCCGACGAAATGGGTTGGTTTCTCGAAGAGGATTGCAGTAGACGAAATGGTTCGACAGACTGGGGATTGTTCGTCAGCAGGCGAAAGCGAATCACCAAAGGCCCATACGCCGAGGCTGAATCTGACGGCCCCAAGGGCTCTGGTGACTGGGGCGCTATGCAGCTCAACTACCAATACAACAACCAACTTATTCGTGATGGAATTTTGCTCAATCTCCCCAACTACCTCACCTACACTCTGGATCGCCTCGGACGGAATCTTGACGAAATGATTGCGCAGTGGAATGTCTCGGGCACTCGCTACTACTGCTCAGGGCTTGGTAGCGGCGGCGAGTCCGCGCTGCCGATCAATTTGATAGGCGCGGTGTACGCTGTTTGGAATGGCGGCCCCACCGGCGGAAGGTGCCGCACCGTCGAACAAAATCATGAACACGACATACGATTTAAAGAGGGGCTTTTGGCGCTTATTCGTTTCAAAGACTCTGAACTCGATAGCCTACTTCCTAAAGTCGGGGTTTACGATGAATCGTTTTTGATCGAGCGAGAAGCCATTCAGAGGCTCGCACAAGAAATGGCCCTATTAACAAACAATGATAATGACCTAACCAAAGAAGAGTTAGCCTCGTCAGATCTACGCACACAAAGGTTGATCACCGCCATGATCAAGGTTTTGGCTTTCGATTACCAGGGTTACATTCGAAGATCCATGGACAAAGAGCGCTTTGGTCTTTCATTTATGCAAAAACAAACTGCCAAAACCGAATCTCCAACCGTTCGCGCCGATGTCGACGAAATCATCAATGAACAGACCAAATCCATTGAAGTCGGCTCGGTCATTGTAAATCGCAATCTTTACCTCGAGCGCTACAAGTCTAAAGACTCTGAGCAATCTGACAGTTTGGTGGCTCTTGGCGACCAACTCGAAGTGATTGAACCTCTCGAAAAAGACCGGGTCAAAGTTCAATCGCTTACAAACAAAGATGAGTTTTTCGTCGCGGCTTCGCATTTGTCTAATAATATTCCAATGCTCGAGTCGGGCCGAGCAGGCGCTGACCTGTCAAAATGTCCACTGCTTAAAAAGGTGAAGACCAACTACGGTGATCTTTCTCGTAAAGTCACGCCCTACGAGCTTGAGGCCAATGGCGATGTGGCTCCATTTGGAGCAGACATTGGGGCCAACACCAAAGATGGTGCCATTTACCTAGCTTGTGACGAGCGTGCCACAAATGGCACAGCGATCAACTTGGACATCGTTAAGAAAAATAGCGACCACCCCATGTCTAATTACATATCTGTCAATCTGATCGAAGTGATGGAAGTCAAAGATGTCAGTGGAAAAATGGTCCACTATCCCGCCGAGTCGAATGCGGGCTGGGTCGTGGTGTGGACAAATCGAAACGATCTACCTCGAGTTGAATTAATAGATGGCGATGTTCGGTCTGACCTATGGAGGACAGATGAAAACAAATAATGACAGTGGATTTGGCTATCTCTTACTTATGATATTGGTGGCAGGTGGAGTCATCTTTATGTTTCTGGCGAAAAAAGAATGCCACTCCGCCTATCAAATTTCAAAAGGACTGCTCCAAAAGTGGACTGAGCCCAAATTCGATGAGGCTGCAAATCCATCAGAAGCCAAATCAGTGCAAACCGAGGAGCGCCCGAAGTCTCTCGCAGAAGTCTTCAGCCAGCGTGGCGATTTGATCTCTAACTTGAACAAGTCTAAATTTGCGCCGGCCCATGTTTTTGCCGAAAGCCAGGCCTTTCTT
>JBGSQJ010000127.1:0-10091 GCA_041738165.1 Bdellovibrionales bacterium | reverse complement strand
CAGACATCCGCTGCGCGGAACTCGTCGTGGACCGAATATAGATATTAAATTCGGAACAGATAAAACAGCCGGTTGGTGAGAGTGTGAATTGAGAACTCACGTGTTCGACAAATTTAGCAGGACGCCATGATGGCCGACATCCATCTCACCCTCTTGCGCCACTAGACATTCCGGGATCCGGGTATACGAGTTAACAAGTATACAGGGATTCCAGAATTCACAGCACGGAATGCTGATTTGTACGGTTCAATCGAAAAAGAGGGACATATACTCTTCGTCAAAAAACTTGCCGTCGACATTTACTGCCAACTCTTCATGGCCCCATTTTTTAAAGCCCAAAGAAGTATAGAGGCGTTTCGCGGGCTCTCTAGATGAATCGACAGAAAGATCCACTTTTTTTAGCTTCATCGTATCTCGTGCAAAATCAACTGCCGCATGTAAAAGTTTTTTTCCAATTTTTTGTCCTCGATACGAGGGCTTAACGAACATTCCCCATATTGTTCCCTTATGTCTGGCCTTTGGTGCGCTTTCGCGATAAAGGCCGACCGAACCCACAAGCTCATCGCCAACAAAACATCCTACGATGATGTTTTCATCGTTGCCATTGGCGACACGTTCTCTAAAGAATTCAACTCCCTGGGACAATTCAATTTCCGGACTGGCAAGAAACGCTGATGGACTGTCATGCAAAGACTCAATCCTCATCTTAAACCAATGGTCCAAATCTAATGGAGTAAGTCGACGGACAATCAATTGCTTCATGGGTAGAATCTAGCAAAGAGCGAATTGGCGGTCATCAATGGAGTGAATTAAGCAAAAGGTTTGTTCTCCACAACCGGGACTTTCGGTTATAGAATCATATAATCGTGCACGCCACTATCAATTCAACTTGATAGCGTAAGGTTAGCGTCTATTCTCAAAGTATAGTTCAAGTTTATCAAATGAACCGCCCCAACCTTGCGACATGCTGGGTTTGCCTTTAACGAAAGTGTCTAATTCGCCCCGAGTCCACTCGCCAGTCACTTCCCACTGAAGCGTGATGCGAGTTCCACCGTCAGCTTCTTTGGTGAATTCTATCGTGGTCAACATACTCTGCGGCCATTCTGGGGCCAATGGATGCCGCCCAGGGTTTCCGTCTTTGTCGGCAAACTGTTGAATATAAACCAATCGCTCAGGACGCTTCACTTCGAGGTATTGAACGTTTCCATAAATCACGCTTTCACCAAAAGGCATTTTGTAAAAAGCTTTGCCGCCAGTCTTTACCTCAACATTTATATATTCCATTTGCGCGCCGACGGGTCCGCTCCACGCTACGATTTGCTCCGGGACAGTCCAAGCATCAAACATAGTTTCAATATCAACATCAAAAGAACGATTGATAATGAATTTCTCTTTTCCATTTTCTTGCTTCTCAAGATACTCAGCCAATCGGTCCCAAGTGGAATTTCCATCGGCCTTTTTAATAATTTTCTTGCTTTGCTCTAAGGCCTCGGCTGTTGACATGGACATTGTCATGTTCATCAGAGTTTTACCCTTTGATTCACTAAAAAGAACTGTCACTCTGAACATAGCGGGTTGATCGTCATTGGCGCCATGGTCGTAAACCAAACGTTTATACTTATCGACCTTAAGGTAAACTGTTTTGTTCGGGTAATCGGTGCCATCGGGGCCATGCATGGTGTAGTGCCAGTGTCCGCCGGCTTTTAAGTCTTTACTGTGTGTAGTGAGGGTAAATCCTCTTGGCCCCCACCACTTCGCAACCTGTTTCGGGTCAGTCCAAGCCTCCCATACCGTCTTCACGGGGGCATCGTAGAGTCTTGTGATTTTGAGTTCATTGGACTTACTTTTTGCGGACATTTTTCTTTCCTCTCGGTTTCTTTTTCGGTGCCACTGTTTTTAGGTAGGCCTCAAGGCGGTCAAAACTTGCTTCCCAAAATGCGCGGTATTGCTCCATCCAATCGGCAACGTCTCTCAAAGCGTCTTTGTTCAACTTGCAGGGCCGGTACTGAGCGTCTCTGGTTTTTGTGACCAAACCCGCTCTTTCTAAAACCTGAATGTGTTTGGTAATCGCCGGAAGACTCATCTCGTTCAAAAATGGCTTAGCGAGGTCCGAGACATTGGCGTCACCCTGCGAGAGGCGGGCGAGCATAGCCCTTCTGGTGGGGTCGGCCAGGGCCGAAAAAGTTTGGCTCAATGAGTCCTGCATTAATAAACCCTATAGTTAATTAACTAATATGTTAATTAACGATCCGAACTTTGTCAATAGGGAGTCTGAGCTCACTGAATTGACCCCTGTGGCTATTTTCTCCGTTCGCGATTTGCCATATGGATTTTCGCCCATTTCTTTTTTTCTTCCGATTGAAGGGCTTTGTTGGTCTTACGCCGTTCAAACGCAAGTTCGCGGCCCAGTTTGATATAGTTCTCCCATCGCTCGGTTTGAAGTTCTCCACTCTCAAGTGCACTAAGGATTGCACAGCCGGGCTCAGTGGAGTGACGGCAGTCGGTGAATCTACATTGACGGGCAAGCGACTCGATATCCGCAAAAGCTAACTCGAGGTCAGCGTCGTCACCTAGTCCTACTGTGCGAAGGCCGGGAGTGTCGATCACCATGGCTCCGCTAGGGGCAACGAGCAGTTCTCGATGTGTGGTTGTGTGGCGACCTCGGTCATCATCCTCGCGGATGGCCGACACTTGCATGTGAAAGGCTCCCAAAATGGCATTGGTGAGCGAACTTTTTCCCACGCCCGAAGATCCTACAAAAGCGACAGTACGACCCGCTTCAGCATATTCTGCGATTGCGTCGAGATTCCATCCTTCAATAACACTCGTACCTAGCACGTTGACGCTTGAAAATCGCTCAGCCACTAGGTCAAGAATGCCGTAGGGGTCAGCGGCCAATTCAATTTGGTTGATCACTATAACGGGCGCGACGCCGCCGCTAATTGCCATAGCGACGTACCTTTCGAGCCGATTGAGATTAAGATCCTGATTGGCCGACGTGACGATGAAAAGTGTGTCGACGTTGGCGGCCAATACCTGCGCTCGGCCGTCGGGGCCTCGGCGCTCAAGAACACTAATGCGGTCGATCACCGCTTCAATTGAAATCCATCCGCCCGGCTGGGGCACGCCACTGACATAGTCGCCAACGTTCGGCCACAACGTGGATTGATTCCGAATTTTGCCGGCAAGTGCAGCGTCGAAGATATTTAAATATTGGTCCATTACGCGAAATCTTTCGCGATTTGCAAATACAATGCGGAAGTTCAAACGATTCTCCAAACGTAAGAGATCGCGCCCGAATAATTTAAGTTTTTTTGATTGTGGCTCTCGACTAGAGCGCGAACGCAGAGAGGACAATCGATGTGTTTACAATCTCAACCATAATGTCCTCCTTTAAACGTTAGGTAGTTGTCGGTAGAGTAGCCCGGTGCCGCTAAAATGGCAATGGTCTATTGAACAAAATTTCGAACGACCGCGCAGTCCTGGCTCCGAATGATATTTGTTCGCTTTTTCATGTTGCTCATCAGATGACCGGGGCTGTTGGTATGGCTTTGGTCAAAGAGCAAATGGGCTAGCTCATGGGCCATGACTTCATAGTAGCCGAGAGGGTGACTGGCAAATGAATAGAAATTTCCAGAATTTTCTAGAGCCCCAGAGCGGTACAACAAGACGGTATTGGTCTTTGGCGAGTTGGGCCCAACACTTCCTGTTCTCCAAGCCGAGCCACCATTGTGTCGGCCAAATTTCTCGGCATCTGTCATGAATACAATGGGTTTGGTCGCCGCTCCAGAGTCGACAAGATCTCGAATGTCGACGTAAGAGGCCGCGTTGTTTGCGTCAGGAACGGGCCCCTGCCCATGGACCGTCTTTACAATCGCAATAGGGCGAAATGAAATTTCACACTGAGCGTATATGAGTTCGGTGCTGCGGATCTTTTCAATGACTTCAGCCTGGCTCCATTGGGAGTTTTTAAGAACAACAATGGTCAAAGGAATTGCGATCCGAAAATCTGTGACTGAGTCCAATTGCACAATCTCTGTAGACGAGAAATTGCTGTGTGCGTTCCAGGCCGCTATGCGGTCTTGAAGACTCATGGCTTGGGCCCCAATTTGCCAAAACAGCGAAATAAGGGCGAAAATTGTCACCAGTGCAGAGAAAACTCTCATTTACGTTCCACTCAAATCAAAATAAGCGTTAATGAACTTGTCGAGAGTTGGACTGCAAGCTCTGTACCCAAATTATCCGAGGCTTGTAGCCGTGTCTCTACTCAATATTTCGATATAGGTGTAGTAAGAAAACTTGCGATTGCGTTGTGAATCTCCAACTTGTCTTAATATTTTAAGGTCCATCAGGTTTTTAACTGCCCGATTTAAGGTATTTTGATTTGAGTTTTTTATTTCCCTTTGAATTTCTGGAATGGTAGCCAATGGAAATCGGCAAAAAATAGTGAAAACTTGCAAGGTTGCAGCAGAAGAACCAACATCTTTTAATCTTTCTAAGTCATTCTCATGTAATCTATGAATCTCAATTGCTGCCTGGTTTGCCATTTGCGAAGTTTCACAAACGCCACGTAGAAAAAACTTAACCCACCCCTCCCAATCGCCCTTTGTTCTTATCGCCATGAGTTTAGAATAATATTCTGTTCTGTTGGCCTTGAAAAAGTAGCTTAGGTAAAGAAGAGGCCGCTCCATAACTTCCCAATGACATAAGAGAAAAGTAATAAGCAGTCGTCCAAGGCGTCCATTTCCATCTAAAAAAGGGTGAATGGTTTCAAACTGAGCGTGAATTAGAGCAGCCTTCACTAGATGCGGGAGTTCGTCGCCGGAATGGATGTATTTTTCAAGATCTGACATCGCATAGTTTGCATCTTCTTTCGGTGGCGGGACAAATTGAGCAGTTTCAAGTGTAGCACCAGGGGGCCCAATCCAGTTTTGAGATTCTCTAAATTCTCCAGGGGTCTTATTCGCTCCCCGCACTCCACTCATTAAAATCTTATGCAACTCCTTCAGAAGGCGCGATGATATAGGAAGTTCCTTAATGCGATTCAAACCATAGTTCATTGCCGAAACATAGTTAGAAACTTCTTCAACGTCCTTTCTTATACGAGGTACAGTTTTTTCACGCCCTTCAGGAGGTGTTTCTAGTAGGTCTTCAAGTGAGCACTGCGTGCCTTCAATTTGAGAACTTAGCAAAGCCTCTTTTCTTACGTAGAGGTAGACAAATAATTCGGGGTCTTTAATGATTGAGGCGAGACCGTTGAGCCGACCGATCAGTAGGGTGGCTTTGGACAATAGGTTTATGGTTTCGATATCTAGCTGCAATGGCGGTTCTGGAGGAAGAGATTTAGGAATAAAGGCTTTGTACCCTGAGATTTGGGTGACCACTTGGCCTGCCCGATTTGATTTAAAATCATTGATATTCATGTAACTAATCCTTCCACTAAATACAAATATAGTATGTTTTATAGTTATAAAGAAGTGTTAATTACATTTTATACTATAATTGTCATTAACAGGTTAAGCTAATCTCATCAAACTAGATAAGTATTTGAAAACACAGCCCCAATCGGCCCAGAAAACCTTACAAAATAATTGTTCCGGCCCCAGACTTATACACGTCCTACTAAATAATTAGTAGACATCTACGAAAACCTTAGTAGATTGATAATCAAGGGGTGAAAAAATGGTCGGAACTAAGAAATCAAAATCAGACAAGAAAAAACCAGTAAGGTTGCTCACCGAAGTCGAACTCGAGCTGATGAACATGATTTGGGAGCTCGGGCCTTGCACGGTCAAAGAGGTCTTAAACAAATTGCCAGAAAGTCGGGACCTCGCCTACACATCGGTCGCCACGATAATGAAAATTCTTGAACAAAAAGGTGCGCTTAAGAGTGAAAAGGGCGAGCGTGCCCACACTTACTCCGCGCTGCTTTCGCGCGCCGATTATGAAGCCATGAGCCTGCGTCACCTGACGGCAAATGTGTTTCGTGGCGACCCAGCCTCTATTGTTATGCGGCTTTTGGATGATTCAGATCTTTCGAGTCAAGACATGGTTGCAATACGCGAAATTCTCGAAAAGAGGTCAGGCCAATGACCTCGTTATCAAAATGCTATCTTCTTATAAATCTATTGCTTGTTGTGGGCTTCATTGTCTTTCGTGTCGCGAGATTTGTTATCGCAAAACTTCGTCTAAAACCAAGCTATCAATCGCTAACTCGTTCTGCCCAAATCATAATGCTTGCGAGCCTTTTTATTCCGTTGATACTTGCATTAGTGCCCGAGAAGAAGATGCCCCGTCTAAAGTTCGAAGCGGTGAGGCCCGCAGTTGAAGCCTTAACCAAATCACATTTACAGGCGATCGGTTCAAAACGTCACGCGCCGATACCTCTTGATGCCCAAGCTGACCGCCTAAATGGCTTTTCACTTCGAACTGTTTTGACATACATAGACACGGCTCTCACCCAGCCGGCTCGATTGACGTGCTTGATTCTATTGTTGATTGGCGTTTTAGCGATGCTGACTCGCCTGACAAAAAACGTTTCACAGCTTCAGACGATGCTTTCTGAGGGCATGGTCATAAGGCGATTGAGAAAGACCATTGTCCTGGTGTCAGATGCGGTGTCGATTCCTTTTTCGACACTCGTTGGTTTTAAAGCTTACACCGTCATCCCAACAGGGCTTTTGAACGATTCAAAAGATGTTCGGCTCGCCATAAGACATGAGTTTCAACATCACCGGCAATTCGACACAGCGTGGGCGCTCTTGATCGAGTTTTGGGTTTGTTTGTTCTACGCAAATCCAATCATTTACTTGTGGAAAAAAGAGATAACAGAATTACAAGAATTTTCGTGCGACGAAGCTCTGATTGGCCAAAGAGGGGTTCCGTCTCACGATTATGGCAGCTGCTTAATCAGAGTAGCGGAAGCTGCGCTTGGAAAACGCCAAATGCTCGTCGGTACCGCGTGCATGGCGGCGGCAACCAAGAACCCCCGCTATCTCAAATCATTCTTAAGAAGGAGAATCGAGATGTTTAACGTTCATGAGTCCTCGCGAAGGGCGAAATCCGTCGCGGTGTTAGTAGGTGCCCTGAGTGTCATTGTTACGGGGGCCGTTGCATTTGGCGCTCAGCAAGTTCTGCGGTCGTCGTCGAAGAATCTGCCAAACGCAGGGACTGCGCTGTTTGATGCGAACGTGCAGTCCATCGCTGAAGAAGTTTTAACTAAGGCCGTTCGAGATTTTAAGGCGAAGGCCGGATTCGTATTGGTCAGTGACCCCGAAACGGGCCGTCTTTTGGCGGCAGCAAACGTGAGCACTGTTCCGACAACAGGTGGTAAGGCTTGGTCATTGGCGTACCAGCTCGAGCCAGCCTCAGTCATGAAGGGGCTGACCGCGGCCTCAGCTGTTGAAGATGGCCTGACGACATTCGAGGATTCGTTCGACTGCGAAAACGGATCATACATGTATGGTCACAATCTTCTTCACGATTGGAAGGCATTCGATCACCTCTCGACGGCCGACACGGTCGTACATTCAAGCAATATTTGCGGAGTCAAAATTGCGGCGCGCCTTGGCTCTGAAGGACTCGCAAAATCCATTCATAACTTTGGCTTTGGGGTAGGCGGAACGACTCAAGGTTTTCCACAAGCTATCGCAGGTGATGTTCCAACAACTGACCAACTCAGCGAAGAAGAGTACGTTGCGCTGATCGGCACGGGATACACCCTCCAAGGTGAGTTCAGTGTGACGCCTCTTGAGATGGTGCAAGCCTACGGTGCCATTGCTAACGGTGGCAAATTGATGAAGCCGTTAAGGGCCAACGACCCAGATTCGGCCGCGACCGTCGTTCGGCGGGTGCTGTCAGAATCGACTGCTCAAGGTATGAAGAGCGTTCTACAAAGGGTCGTTCAAGATGGAACCGGACGGCCAGCGCAAAGTCAGGTTTACACAACAGCGGGCAAAACGGGGACGGCCTATACACCAGGCGCTCCCGGCCACCGCACTCTTGGCGGCGAGCGATCTATTGCGAGTTTTGCGGGCTTTGCGCCTGTCGAAAATCCGCGTCTTGCGGTCTATGTTGGAATCATCGAGCCTACGAACAGAAAGAATCGTCAGCCAATGGGGAGCGAACACGCGGCCCCAGTTTTTCGTGAAGTGATCGAGCGAGTTCTTCAACAACAGGGCGTCGCGCCAGACAAAAAATAAAACTCATAAAATTAGTCGAGGATCCGATGCATGTGCGTAGACATGCATCGGGCGATTGTTATTTTTGGTGCAAGACATAGAAGAGCCGGCCGAAGAAGAGCTCGCTATCATTCCATAACAAATAACGTTGTCGTCTTCGATAGAAACTATCTCAAGATAGCCTAAGCCTCCGCGAACCTTTGTTAATTCAACTTTTGCGCCGTTACCTAACTCTGCCTCAGTCGAGGCTGGAGCGCGCTTCGATTCTTTCTTTTCGGCTGCCGCCGCCAAACTGCATGCAAATGTACAAACCAAGGTCAGAACAAATTTCGAAGTCATATGAAATAGAATTAGGTACACGGTTCATTTTCCGTCATGCGCCGCATGACGGAAAATGAACCGTGTACCTAAAACTGAGCGGTGAGTTGCTCAATAAACACCTGGGCTCGCCGGGTTTTTCGAAATTCAGGTTTATAAAGAAGAAAAATCCGATCATGGTAAACGGGCGCATCGGGAACAGCGCGAATCAGTCTATGAGGAAGAGTTTTTGCAATTCTTTCTGGCAAAATGGCATGTCCAGCTCCCGCTACCAGCAATTGTGAAATGACCTCGAGACTTGAAGATTCAATGTGATTAGCGAAGTCCATTTTTTTAGCCGACATTTTGCGCAAGATCTCTTGGATCTGTATAAGGCTGGGGTCAAAAATTAAGACATCGCTGTTTTTTAGATTTTTGGGCCGCCATAGGGTCACGACATCTTTGCAGAGTTCCTTCATCACAAGGTCAAGGTGAGTCACCGGGTTGACCGCAATGGCGATGTCCAATCTATCTGAGACCACATCTTCAGTGATGTGCCTTGAAAGTCCATGGCTAAGTCGAAACTGAATTTGCGGGAAAGCCTTCAAAAAATCAGGCAAGAGAGGCACCAAAGTGTAGCTCGCAACGGCGCTATGGCAGCCCAGCCGAATTGTCCCTTTGGGTGCGTTCGACTCATCAAAAATAGATTGTTCAAGATGCTCCCAGGCTCGCTCTAAATTTTCGGCGCCTTCTAAGAGCTTTCGGCCCGCCGCCGTCAGCTCCACCCCTTTTTTCGATCTAGTGAAAAGCTGTGCCCCCAACGTCTGCTCGGTTTTTTTTAGACTGTGGCTGAGCGCGGGTTGAGAAAGGCCCAAGCGTTGAGCGGCTTTTGAAACATGACCAGATTTGGCCACGGCCAGGAAGTACCGGATGTCAGCAGGTGAAATCATTCGAAACCGCTATCATATCGATGCTAAGTATTCATTATATTTATTCGTCTGAGACGGTTAAATCATTTTCAAGAGCTCAAATTGTAGAGTTCCCACACACCATTAGGAGGCAATACACATGAGGGGTCTAATTTTATCTATGGCAGTAGGACTATTGATGACACAAGGGGCTTCGGCCAAATCGGGGTCAGTGATTTTGTCAGAAAAGAACGTGACGCTGAACGTGGATATTTCATCAGCGAGACTGAAGCTTTCTGAGGCTGATTATCAATCGCCCGTGGTGAAGGTTTTAGTTCCAGACCTGGCCGACGTCACGGTTCTTGATCATCGCAATACGGGTGAGGGTGCCCCATGCTTGGCTACTTTTGAGGCTCAATTTCCGCAAGAAGTGATCCAAAACAACCCCGCGGTGGAACTCATAGAATTCAAGGTCACGCTGACCAAAGACTTCTCGGTAGACCGACAGAGTCTCGCGTGCACCATCACTCTTCGAGAAACCATCAACGGTGTAATTCGCGGATTTGTGTTTACACATGATCGCGCGAAAGTCATAGGCCAGCGTCATATCGACGACTGCCGATAGAGAAAAGGAACCGTGTACCTTTTCGAGGTCCAAGAGCCATTTCTTGCGAGCAACGCCCGCGGCATATCCGGTGAGTGAACC
>JBGSQJ010000072.1:0-5351 GCA_041738165.1 Bdellovibrionales bacterium | reverse complement strand
AACCAAAGCGAGCAAAGAGAACGATGCAGCGAGGCGCCTAAGAAGTTTGTATTGCACGTTGAGGTCCCCCTGTTCTCAGTTTAGGGGATAGAATTAAGGCTTGTCTATTCGACCTGGGCTTGGGTCTGTGAGCTGGCGTTTGAGAGTGTACTCGACGGCCCCTTCAAGGCCCGCGTCGGCATCTGTGCTCGCTTCATAGGCATAGTCACAAGAGTATGTGGAGTCGAGAACCATGACCCGAATGTTCACAGGCGAGAGTCGGTAAATAAGGGCCGACTCATGGGCTTCGGGTTCAAGATCGTCAGACGTGAGCGCTGCAGGGCTAGCGCACGATACGACATGGGCTTCGGCGCTCACGCCGGCATAATCATAGGCATTGCTCTCTAAGAACTTACGCGCTTCAGACTGATAGATTGAACAGGCTCCGATGAAGAGCCCAATCATGGCAAAACTAAACGATTTGAATAAGCGACCAATCACGCGAGCACGCTCCTAACTTCAACGGTAGCCAATGCGAGCTGCCGTGTCTAGGCGCTAGAACGGGATATCGTCTGAGTTGTCAAATGCGGGTTCTGGCCCAAAATCTTGCGCTGACAAATCGTTTGATCCAGAAGAGGCTCCTGCGCCCGCTGCGGCTCCGCCAAGGAACTGCACAGTGCTCGCCACCACTTCTGTGGTGTAGCGCTTTTGACCTTGTTGGTCTTCCCAAGAGCGAGTTTGAATGCGTCCTTCAACATACACTTGGCGGCCTTTGGTGAGGTATTTGCCGCAGAGTTCGGCGAGCTTGCCCCACACCACCACACGGTGCCATTCGGTTCGCTCTTGTTTTTGGCCTTCACGATCAGTCCAGTTTTCACTGGTAGCCAAAGAGAGCCTGGCCACTGTATTTCCGCCAGAAACGGTTTTCACTTCGGGATCTGTACCTAAACGACCAACTAAGATAACTTTGTTCACACCAGACATAATTAACCCTCCCTAACTGGACTTAAAAAAGACTCTGAGCCTGGACTGAAGTCAAGGCATCAGCGCGTAGCGCGATCCGTCAGAGCCCCTAAAACTGAGTGAGGCGAGAGATCTGTGCAGGTTGCCCAGAAGTGAGGCTGGAGCCCATGGCCCGAAAGAGGTAGCGAGAGCGCCCTCCCCCAGCATCAGACTGAACGTTGTCGAGCATTATAAAGGCGATGGCCAGTTGATCTTTGAGAGATTTGGCAACGGTCATATCCACGTTCAAATTGTACGAGCCGAACCGGGGTTCAAAGCTTGCGCCTCGTACTGGCTCTATCCTCAAGCCCATTTGTCCTTTGATTCGGCCAAAAAGCGGCTCGCCCGATTTTCCAAACTGTCCCTCTTCGATAATGAAACTTTCTCCCACCCAGCGTCCTTTGAGTTGCACCTGTGAAAGTGAAAGGGCGGGCAAAGATAGCGGCCCCAAAGGAGTGGGAACAGTGGATGGGGGCATATTCAGGCGATCCATTGTCAAAAGATAATCCCCTTCGGGCTGCGCCTTCATCGCCATCGAAACAAGCAAGTCGGATTCAAAACTTAGACTGCCGCCAAGCTCGACAGGCAAGTCGGCCCATTGAGAAACTTTCTTCATGTCCATTTTTTCAAGTGCAAGATCTATTTTAGAGCGCGATTCGCCATCTTCGGTCGCCGCACCTGAGCTTCGGCTTAGCTGCAAGTCTCCTGAAAACAAACCGCGAACATCGGCGGTGAAGTTTAAATTCTCAGCCAGCTTCGCATTGGCTTCTGGATTTTGATTGATCGCTCCATAAATAGAGCCCAGGTTCAAAAGCGCGCTGGCGATGGATGGGGAGAGTGTCAGACTGTCGGCTTTGAATTCCGTGCCATTCATGCTCACCGAGATTCCGTTGGTGCGAACGCCAGGAGATGGCGTAAATGACAACTCAAGAGATTCAAAATGCACATAAGCTTGGCCGCGAGTCACTTCTGAGATCATCGACGAGAACTTATTTGAAATGTCGTTGATCGGAAACATCCAGATAAAAAATGCCAGTGATGAAACCGAGAACACGAAAAAGAAAGCGCGGTTTTTCCAAAGCCATCCAAATGCAAGTGAGACGTATTTCACTTGCCGGCCCCTTTGCGTCCACGGCGGATAGGGGCCTTGCCGCCTTTGCCAGAGTCTTCTTCTGCCGCCATTGAGGGAGTGAGACCAAAGTTAACGATTCGGACCGTGAGATCATAGTAGTGAGTCTGTTTGGCGCTTTGTACGATGTCGATTCCCATGAGCTTGGTGCTGCCTCCCAGATTTTGAAAGGCGTTGGCTACAGTCAGAATCTGCTTGAGGTTTAAATCTTTGACCTGAGCGGCAAGACCTGATTGTTGCACAATTTCTGGCGCCAATTTGCCGTCGGGATCTTTAGCCATCTCCTGCATGTCGCCCACTTGCTCGGGCAGGATCTGTGTGCTTTGCAGAGTTCGAGTCACGAGGTCGCGCAGTTGACTCGTCGACATAGGAGCGCCGAGCGGAGGAGGAGCTTTAGAGCTTTGAGCCGCAGCCAATAGGCCATTGATCAAACTCTGATTTTCTTCAAATTGAGAGAGGTATTCACTCGAAGTTGAAATGTAACTCATAGGAAATGAAAGCAAAATCAATGCGGCAAACGCCACGGCGGCCACCAATATGGCTCTTTGCACAGAGGTGGATTGACTCTCATAGCGCTCTCTCAATGTATTGTACGCAGAAGATTCTTGAACTTTCGCCGCGAGATCAAGCCACTGTTCTTTGAGTTGGTCTTTTAATCCTTCAAATGCCATGGCGCGCGCCTATCCCCCTGCCTTGCGCCGCACGCTAAAGCGGTAGGCGAAACCCTGTTTGCCAGCAGGCACAGGAATTCGTGTGCCGATTTGCTGAACGTTTCCATTGGCCGCGGCACGAGCGAGAGCGTTTCGAATGTTTTTCGACTCGACGGCACTTGCAGCGTAACCATGAACTTCGGCAATTTCATTCAAAATCGAAACGCGTTTGATCTCAAAGCCACTCGGGCCCCGTTTTGGCAAGTTTTGGTCTATTAGATTCAAAACGTCGAGAGCTGAGTTCATTCGCACGACACCTTCGGCTTGAATTCGACTCTTTTCAATTTGCTCTTGGCCTCGAATAAATTGCTTTATTTTTGAGGTCGAAGGCGGGCGTCCTTTAATTTTTGCTATGGCTTCAGCTTGGACCCTGAGCACCTGGTCAGAAGCTTCCAGCAGACTCAGGCTCAAAGACTCTCTCATCATGGCATAGACCACAAAAATCACAAAACCGATGGCGAGAAGCCGGGCGGTATGTCCCCAAATATTCCAGAGATTTTCAAACGCCTGGCTGGGTTTTGCCAAGTCGCCTTTTAAGAAATTACTGGCCGGATTTCTGGGTCGTCTTAATCCTTCAAGTGCCAAACCCACAGCGATCGCCGACACCGCCTCGAGTTGCGGAGTGAGATCGGTGAATACGCTTGGATGTTTTTCAACAACGTTCGCTCGGTTAAATGGAATTTGCAGCGCTTGGGTCAGAAACGCTCCGAGATTTTTAAATTTTGCCCCGCCACCGAGGAGCGACCCCTTTGTCCATTGCACATTGAATTCGCTCTGAATTTCTAACAAAAGCAAGCGAAGCTCTGAGGCAAAATGGTTGAGCCGAGTTTCAAAAGCCTCTGAAAAAGCCACTTGATCCTTGGTGCCTTGAGTCTTATCTAAAAGTACTCCACCTTTGCTTTGCACCTCGCGAAGTGCCTGCAGGGGGTTGAGGCCATATTTTTGAACAACAGATTCAACGAGTGCTTTTGCGCCCCAATCGACGTGCCGAATGGAATGCAAAATACCTTCAACATAGACAAGCGCAATCGTTGAGCTATGGCCAATGTTCAAAATGACTTCGGCGGGCCTTGGGCTCGGAATCTCTTGTACAATCGCGGCCACTTCGGGGGGCGGATTGAGCCAATCTTCAAAGTGATTAGCGAGCGCCAAACCTTCGCCGGTAATGACTTTGGTTTCGACACCGCAATCGTGCGAAAAATTTAGGCGCGCCAGAGCGTGTTCTTTTGGAGTCGCCAGCGCCAGGACCTCGGCGCCCTTGCCGACCACGCGAACGATCTTCGATTCAAAGACGGCTTCTTCCATCGTCAGCGGAATTTCATCTTCGAGCTGAGAAAATATGGCCTTTTGAACTTTAAATCGTTCACTAAACGGAAATTTTAAAAACCTTGATGAGATGTATTTTTGCGGAATAGCAAAGACAAACTGAGTGTCCGCTCCATAGGGCTCGAGAAGTGTTCGAAGCGCGTCGATGATTTCAATTCGGCGGTCTCGCGTCGGATCTTGATTCAATGGGATTTCTAAAATGCGGCGAACCACATAGGAGCGCGAAGTGGATTCCACTTCGGCGACTTTGATGCTGTAGTTACCGACGTCGATGCCGACACTGATCATGTCTCGGATGCTATCAGTTTTCTTGCCAATAGACTACGGAAGGTCTTCCCTTTGGTGCCTTTATTTTCTTTTTCTTTCCCTGGTCTTTATCCCCATCTTTGGGATCTTTTGTCGGTTCGGGATCTTGACCTGGATCTTTGTCTTGTTCATCGAGCAGCTCAGCATATCGAGGCGCGAGATTTTCAAAATCAAAAGCCACGGCCGTGATCTCGCGCTTTACGTTTCCAGAAAGCCCCGTGCTGGTGATGCGAAAGTTAAACTCAGGTTCATAAATCAAGGGCAGCTTGGCCTCTTCGAGGGCTCTTGCGTTTGCGCCTAACCCTTGAATGAAACCAAAAAAATCTGCATCGTCTTTGTAGGGGCCGCCGAGTTCTGGGTTCGATCTACGCTCCATGACTTTGCCCACGATCTCTTCGGTCATGCTCGGATCCAATCCCTTTAGAACTTCTTCAGGGGAGTAATTCACATTTATGCCCTTGGTGCCAAAGACCGTTATGCGCGGATAGAGGACTTTATAAAAATCATCTCTCATGCCCGTGACTTGCAAGAGTTCGTCTGGAGTGCGAAAGGGGCGGTTGGGCGGCATTTTGATTTCACGGTCTTCGACGTCTTTATAGAACGCAGATTCGTCGCCGCCATTTAAACTTTCTTGGTCTTCGTCCACATAGTCGGCGATATTGTTCACTAGCTCCTCAAAGCGGTACCCGCGATACTTTTCTGAGAACGTTTCATCGTTTTCAATTTCAGATTGAAAGATCTTAAGAAGCTGAGCTTTCACGCTCTTTTTAAGCGCCTCAACACCCGAGCCCAGGTCATTGATATCAAGCCGCCCACCTTCAGAAACAATCGTGGTGGCGTATTGAGAATCCATATAGGATTCTTTGACCACCGAATCAATGGCGCTCTGGTCGACTTCC
>JBGSQJ010000046.1:0-8572 GCA_041738165.1 Bdellovibrionales bacterium | reverse complement strand
GCCGATGTGATCGACTCGATGCCCGATCAGGCCAACTTGAGCACTTTGTTTTTGAGATTTGGAATAATGAATTCCCAACAGTTTGATTTCTCAGTCTTTCGCGCCCTTAATGACATGGGAATTTCGGCCCCCACCGATTCTACGCAGCTGCAAGATTTTCTAGATCAAGTCAAATCACTCGTGAACCAACCCGAGCAATTGCAAGTGCTCACCCAAAAGACACTCGATCATCTGGCAAAGGTAGACCCCTACTTCAAAAAATGGGCTGACGGGATTCAAAGTTCACAAAAACAAGATCTTGCCCTCTCGACACTCGCCATCGGAATTCAATATTCTGTTTTGAAATCGGCTGCCTATGGAATGCTCGTTACACCTGACAAGGGGCTAATGGATACCAAGCGCATGGATCGATTAAAAACTTTTCTTCAGCTGAAGCTCTGGGCAGGCTCTGTCGCTATCGGAACAGCGCTTACCACGGCAGGCATCTACGTTATTTTTCCTGACTTGGAGCCAAGTTTTCAATATCCGCCCGCGACGGGAATTCAACTTATACTCAGCCAAATCTGGGCCCACCCCATCGCCACAGGATTCATGCAGGCCATAACCACAGTGGTGACTCGAATCACTTTGAGTGCGTTTGACAATTTGAATACCTTAAACAAAGAGGGCAATCAGCTAAGTGCCGCACTCGCCACACTAGTTGAAGAAAACAAACTTTCAGAATCCACAAAACGGGCACAAACTTCTTTGGGCTCCCAATACGAGTACGTCATTGGAAATGGCAAAGAGCAGCGTGGAAACATTAGACCTGCTACCTTACCGATTAAAGACGTCAAAGGCCCAGAAACGAAACAGCAGTATATACCTCAAAACCAAAATTATTTGAACTCTATTGGACTCGTTGAACTCATTGAGCTCGAAACCCTCATCGCCAAAGCGGGCTACCAGGGGCTTTCTCAATCCCTACACAACTTGCTCAATCGTATTTCAAGTGGCGCCGACAAGATTGAATCAGGAAAATCAACTTTTCTTGAAAGATCTCAGTTTGTGACTGACACTCGATCGATTTTAGAACTTAGCAAAACGAAAACTTCTGAAGAAGATCCTCACTCGAAAATTCAGGCATTTGCGCAAGAAATGATAGACCAGTTAAGATCACTGCGTGCGCAATTTTATCTTGACGGCTTCACCGACGTTTCCGACGAAGATGCCGAATTGTATCAAGGCGTACTCAACCAGATTGACAGACTTGAGCGAGCTGCCGAGTTTCATTTTTCTCAAATGAAAACCTTCAAAGCCTTCTTTTCAAAAAACAAAACATGTTTTAGATCGTTAGCCAAAAATATTTCGCCAAAAAACCAAGAAGAATGGCAAAACCTAGCTCGAGTAGCCAGGGCGTCGGCCGAGTGTTTGCGAAAGGCGGACAAATGAATTGGTTTCTGACTGCGATGCTGATTTTGTTGTCAATGCCTGCGAGTTCAATGGCGGCGAAAACTAAACCATTGCGCCATTTGGAAGGCACCTCGTATCTCTCAAATTGCGAAAATTTTTTAGATGCGGCGGGCACTGACAAGGTCGATGCCGAGTTATTAAAGGCCGTGAAATCAGAATCTGATTTTGTGGAGCTCTTGGTTGATTACAATATAGTAGGTGCGGCCAGATTTCGAATAGCGCTGAACACCGCACTCAAGGACGTCGGCATCTTTGAACCTCTATATATAAAGAATGTTTCGAAGGTAGCTCGCCAAATCAATCGCTTGGCCACAAACCAAGATGCTACGCTGCTCGAAACAGTCACAACCAAAACCCTCGAAAATATCAAGAGTCTGGCAGCCTCTCTTGAAGATCCAGATCGAGCTCGAGTGCAACATCTGGCGACAGTAAGACTATTAGAAGCCATCGAAAATTCTGACAAAGCCACGCTTTTCAAGTCGACGTTTAAAAAGGCGATCCAGATTGCGCTATTGGCAACCGTTCATCAGCTCATGAAGAATCCTAAAGACTATAGCTCTGGCGATTTAACCGCTCTGGATATTGCCAAACCAATTGTACTCATCGGTGGCTTTGGGCTCGTAGGCGCCTACTTCTTTGGCAGCTACCCAGCAGATCCTTGGTTTGAGTCACTCGGGCCTATTGGCGTTCCCCTTGACCATGCGGTCAATTATCCTTTTTCAACTTTATTTAGCGGCGCCGGTGGCTTCTTCGGCTTGCTGCTAGGCATAGCGATATTTGAGAAAGCCTACAACAGCATCGCAAAACGGATGGGCGCCGAAATCGGACAAGCCGCTCCCACCGTGAAGGTCAGTCGACATAAAAAAGCAAAGGCTGTGTCTAGCTTATATCGAGTCTATAACGAAGAACTGCCTGAGTTGGTCGTGCCACTTACAGATATCAACTGCAGCGAAGACATATGTAAACTCAGCCCGCCCCAGATCGCCTACCTTGGACATTTAGAAATTCTTCAAATCAAGAGTCTTGTGAGCACCGCGAACGCCAATTTCTCACTTACAGCATTGCGCCAGTCTATTGAGAACACCCTTTCAACTTGCCGTGACCTCACCACTCAAGCACATAATTACCGAATTCAGACTCGTTGTTTTGAACTCGTAGCGAACCTCTATTCTCGCTTTTCAATTGGAACCGAAGAGCGAGATGAGCATCGCATTGCGATTGAGTTGGCCGTAGATGAAGCAAAATCAGCTATTGCTAAATTGAATAAGATTCTTTTTGACAACAATGCGGGCTCACTGAGTCCTGATGAAATTCGTAAACATGAGTTTGTTGAGGCCAAGCTGTCTTCAGACTTAGCTTCAATTCGCGACATAAATCTCGATTCGCGGGCCCTTGATAAATCACTCGAGAGGGCACAGGCTGAGATCGATGAGCTGGGCCGTTTAACCGAAACCCCGCCTCATGCTCCGCGCGAGTGGTTGGCGTGGGCCGAACAAACTGTTTTAACTCTTGAGAAACTTCAGCAATCCGCCAACTAGGGGCTGTTGACAAAAACATCATAACGTATCGATTGACCTAAAAAACTATGTGCGGGTTTCTTGTCTGATGGCCGGGCTTTGAGTGGTTGCTTCACAATTGCTCTTTTGCATGACTTCACAAATGCGAGGTCTCGAATCAGCGTGCCGTCGGGATCTGGGGATGCGTCGCCAGTTTGCAGCTCTTTTAAGAATTCAATGGGTTTGGTGCTCAATGAAGTCGTTTTGGGTTTCACAAACATCGGGTCCACATAGACCGCTGACCACTTTTGAGTTGATTGTTCTAAAAAATCCCCGGCTTCAAATGCATGAATCTCGAGCCTAGAAAAAAAACCAACCCACGCGGGGTCCTCAGATTGAGCCCTTTGGATGGCGTCTTTGACCATGGCCACCACCACCTTGGACTGTTCACACGCGTGAACGTGAAAGCCCATCCCTAGCAGCATCACTGTATCAGAGGCCCAGCCCATAGTGGCATCCAGAACCAAACTCTCAGCACCAGATTTTCCCATAGCCTTTGCAAAAATATGAGAACGAGGCGTTCCGCGATCGCGAATTTTTTTGAACTTTGGTGTGTTGAAGTCGACGCGAAATGGCCTTCCCCGCTTAGCATTGGTGAACGCCAACTCTAATCCTTGATCACCCACTAATAAGTAGACTCCGCTGCTCAAAACATCAGGTTTTTCTTTTAAGATCGGAAGACCAAGCTCGTCAGCGAGGGCTTCAGCTTTGGCGCATCCGCCGGCCTCAATGTAAACTCCTAAAACAGCCATAGTAGGCCAAGTCCTAAAATCCACCAGCTCAGCAGCCCCAAGTGGCCAGCTTGAACTGCGATAGTCAAACTCAACCACTCAGACGAGAGTGGAGACGCCGCACGCTGCAAGCGATTAAGTGATCTGGCCATGGGCCACGCGAAGAGCGGTTGCAGCAATAGAAAAACGATCGGCATTCTTAAAGCCAGCGCCACCAACGGTTGAAGACTGATCAATAGCAATCCTTCAACAAGGAGCAGCTTTCGAACCGTGTCGTAGCTCAAAAAGCCTAAAAAGGTTCGAAACGCCTCGGCCCTCGAGCGAAATAGCGAACTCACCTGGCGCAGCTGCAAACTAAAGAGCGAGATCAATCCGATGGCTGCACCCAACACCAAATCTTCTCTTCGAACTTGGCCAAAGCTTGTCGCGGCGACTCCAATTGAAATCAATGGTCCAAAGAGTAGCCACACTCCAAGGTCACAAAGTCCAAAGCGCGCACCCCATCTTAAAGTCAAAACGAGCAAACAAAGGGCGCTCGCCACCGCCACACCTAAAATCGTAGGAGGATTTTGAAAACTGGCTAGGCCCGCAAACAAACACACCAAAAACAAATTCACCCACGCCCAGCGCAGCATCCACTGCGCACTGACCCAGCCCTTTTGAATCAGCTGGCTGCCGCGGCCGCGGCTCATTCGGTCTGTCCCATACATGTGGTCTTGGTAGTCGTTGAGCATAAAGGCACTCGCATGCAAAAAGAATATTCCAATCACCGCAAACCACGACGGCCACATCTGCCAAGACTTTAAATCTCTGGCGTGAAGCAGCCACGTGGCAACGGCGGGCCCCATGGTGAAGCCAAGTAAACTCGGCCGGCAGGCTTTCAAATAGAGTTTCCACCAAACTGGAATCTTGAGTGAATCCACTGGCACAACTTGAAAGGTCACACGCTCTGAATGACCATCTGATCCAAATGTTTCAACCGGTATGGCTCTTTCGGTCACTGAGAATGTACCGAGCAAGTAAGAGCGATAATCTGGGTCGGTGTTTAAGAGAGTCACGAAATGAGAAGTCATCAGCTGCGGCGAAAATAAAGAAGTTCAGGCAATTTTTTTAAATCCGCCGAGATGCCAGGAGCCGACTCGCCAATCAATTTGTCTAGAGTCTCTGCCTTGTGCAGGTAAAGATCGATGGCGTCTTGGTTCAATTTGTCAAAAAGTGCCACTTGGCGCTCGAATTCCCCATCACCCAGCAAAACTTGAACCGCCATCAAATCTTCACACGATCGAAACTCCTCACGTGTTTTTTCGTTCATATCGCGAGCCAAGAACGCAGCAAAAGAGTTCATATACCCTGATTTCAAATCTCCAAGAACAGCCTTGCCCTCTTGATTGCGCACGTCGAAATCCAGAAGATCGTCGCCCCGCTGAAACAACAATCCCAGCAACGTGCCCATTTCTGAAAGCAGCTGATGCAGTTCAGGGTCGTACTGTTCGCGAATCAAAAACGGCGCACGAAGACACCATTTAAAAAGCGATGCAGTTTTGAGCTCATGAACCTGATCCAATTGGTGAAGCCCCACGCTCCAATCTTGCATCAGCGAATCTTGAATCCATTCGCCCTCAAGCAAATCTGAAATCATTTCGGCGGTGTATTGAATGAGCCTGAGGTTCCCGTAGCGCGACAAGTTCACCATCACTCGGGCTAGCAAATAATCACCGGCCAACACCGCATACTCAGGGCTGTATTTTAGCCAGGCCGCTGGCTTTGAACGCCGAAGATGCTAGCGATCGACCAAGTCGTCGTGCAAAAGGCTCGCATTGTGCACAAATTCGATAGTCTGCGCGAGCAAATGCTCTTGCCGCGCATTGAGCTCTAAGTGCCGACTCATAGTTTGAATCAGCTTGGCGCGAAAGCCTTTGCCAGCCGAAAACAAGTCGTCATAAAGCGAATTCAGCTTTGGCAGGTAGCGCGGGAAATCGTCTTGGTTGAACACTTTAATATTATTCACGGGTCTAATTTATGTCGCGGAATTGACTCTTTTAGTCAACGATGATGTTCTCTGGAGCCTATGGCTGGCGCAAATGTAGAGCCCTTATCGTTTACAGTGGCATTTGACGACGTGGATGGTGAAGGCATCATCTTTTTTGCCAATTATTTTCGCATCGCCAATCGGGCCCTTGAGCGGTATTTGCCTCAGGTCGGAATCCCCTGGGCGGCCTGGTTTGCCGACCCGGTTGTTGGCGCCCCCTTAAGGCATGTTGAAGGCGAGTTTTCAAAGCCCCTGCGGGCAGGTGACCCTTTTACCGTGAAAGTCGACCTCGTGAAATTGGGCAGCAGCTCCGTGCAGTTCCGCTTTGACCTGTTCAACGCCGAGTGTGAGAACGTTGCGATTTTAAGAACCACTCATGTATTTGTAGACCGAAGCCAAGGCAAAAAGGCCGCTATCCCGCAGCCGATTCTCGACGTGCTTTCTCGATTGCCTCAAGTCGGCGCATCCAATTAGAATGGGGATTCTATGACAAAAAGACACTTGCCCCTCATCTTGGTTTTTCTTTTTTCGAGCCTGGCCAACGCGTTTGACAGTGATCGCTGCAGTGGATTGTTCCCTCGATCAGGCGATATGCACCCACCCTGGTTTGCACCTTTTTATGCCGCCACTATGCTGCCATCGACGACTTCGTATTTCTCATCTATTGGAGCCTGCTCCATGTATGGCGGCCCCAAAAAAGTGATGAGATCGCGCTTTATTCAGGAGCGAATGGGACCCATCCAAACGGAGCTTGCACGCGGCGAAGGAGAACATCTTGTCGTTTTGGCGGAGCTTTCGGGGTGCCCAGAGACCCTTTCTCAAGATTTCGCCAAGACCGTTCGAAGCCAAATGGCCGACGAGTTTTTTGAGCCCGCGATCAATTACGATCGCTTACTTAATCGGCTAGATTCGACCATTGCAAGCACGCCTATACTCAAAGCCAAGTGCACGTTGAATTAACAGGCCGACAAATAAAGCACTGGACCAACGTCCTGAGCGCGATTTCACTGATTCTCTGAACTGAACCCTCTGACCTATACTCTGGTCCAGGGGGAATCTATGAAAAATTTGATGCTGGTTATCGCTTTGGCCTTTTTTGCAAACGGCGCGGGGGCGTTTCCGATCGCCACTGAACCGCGGCCCGAATTTTTACCGAGAATGTCTGTTGCGGATGGGTACAACTTTGAAGGCATTGTTTCACTGAGCAACTGCTCAGGAAGTTTGGTGCAATTCGAAGGTCAACCCGACACAGACCACGCCTATGTCTTGAGTAATGGTCATTGCTATGAGGGCGGGTTTCCAGAGCCTGGTGAAGTGATTTACGGGCGCTCATCTAGCCGGCGCTTCACTTTGCTTGGACCAAACGGAAATGATGTGGGCCGAGTCAGAGCCACGCACATCGTGTACGCGACTATGACAAAAACAGATGCCAGCCTTTACCGCCTGCAAGAAACCTTTGAACAGATTCGTCAGAATTACAATATTCGGCCACTGACCATGTCGAGTGAACATCCACAGCTCAATCAGCCCATTGAAGTTCTGTCGGGATATTGGCGTGAAGGGTTCGCTTGCCACATCGAACATTTTGTTTACAAACTTCGCGAAGGCAGCTGGGAAAACGAAGACTCCATTCGCTATTCAAGATCTGGATGCAACACCTACGGCGGCACTTCGGGCTCACCTGTTTTGGCGCTGGGCACTCGCACGGTTATTGGCGTCAACAACACCGGCAACGAAAGCGGCAGAAGGTGCACCGAGAACAACCCGTGCGAAATCGACAAAGATGGCGGCGTTTTTTATGAGCGTGGGCTCAGCTACGGGCAGCAAACCTATTGGTTTTACTCGTGTTTGACTCCCACGTTCGAAATTGATTTGAACCTTGAGGGTTGCCAATTGCCCCACTAAAAGGATTATGTTACCCAGTTTGAATAGTTCAGGTTATTGGGGAATTCGAACTGGGGGTTATCATGAATTTCGTTATGTCATTGGCGGCGGCGACCGCGCTGAATGCTGGATATGTTTGCACGCCACTTGAGGGCGAAGGGCCAAACCAAATCACCCTAGACCGATCAGATTCTGGTCTGAACGCTCGCTTTAATTGGAAGAGCCAAGATTTCGAGGTGATTCTCGAGGCGCTTTCTGGCAGCGAGTTGATGGGCAGCTCGGGGAAGTATTTAATATTTTTCGAAAAAATCGACAACGTCAAAAATCGCTTCTCCATCATGGACACTGACACAGTTGAAACCCTGGTCAACCAAGTGCTCACTTGCTCGGAGACAGAACTTTAGGTGTTTTGAGTTTTCCAAGGGATGTCTTTTCAAATTCGGGGACCCAAACCAACTGGCTCAAACGCTCAGAGCCTGGGACTTTTGAGTTATAGAGCTCCATAACCATTTCAAGTCTTTCGAAAGGGGCACGGCTTGTGGTCAACCACACCAGCCGGTTTTCATCACGCGAGTCACTGAGAGCTCGCACCATGTGCTCGCCGCTCAAATTTTCTCGATCAGTCAGCTTAGAGAGTTCGGCCTCCACCTGAACAAGAGAAACCAACACCCCAAGGCGCTTCACCACTTGATCCAAGCGGCCCAATATTTTTAAATCCCAACCCACAATTTCAGCGCGGTCTTCGGTGAAGAACTCACCATCACGAATGGGCCACTCGATAGAAACATTGCCCGAATGAGCTACGCGCACAATAAAACGGCAAAGCGCTTTTGATTTTATAACAAGACGACTTTCGATCAGTCTCGCCTCTACGTGAGAAAGCAACTCGAGATTCGGAAATTTCATTTCGTTTAAACTTT
>JBGSQJ010000447.1:0-13430 GCA_041738165.1 Bdellovibrionales bacterium | reverse complement strand
TCTGGCCCTGGTATTTGCCGCGGTATGGTGACAAAGTCGCCTGGTCCATTAGACAAAAGACCAATTGGCATATCCGCCGACCTGACTCCAGCTTGATTGGCAAAGAGTTGGCGTTAAAAAGCTCCAGAGTGATTTGCCCCTCAAAGCCTGGGTCTACCCATCCGGCATTTTGAATGAAAAGCCCAATTCGGCCAATCGAACTTCGGCCTTCGACAAATGCAGTCAGGTTGTCGGGAAGTTTGATGGTTTCAAGAGTTGTCGCTAGCAAAAAAGAGTGGGGGGGGATGACGATCTCAGGACCCGCAATTTCTTTGTATTTGATGGGTGAACTTAAGCTGATCGAAGTCATTTGCGTGCTGTCAACGAGCAGGAAGTGATCTCCGAGCCGACAGTCAATTGATGCTGGCTGAATAGAATCCTCTGTTAGCGGGCTAACCCCCAAGTCTCCAGACTTGATCATTCGCTTGAGGGTTAGGTCCGATAAAATCATTAATGAGGCCCTTACTTCTTTTGTTCTTCTTGGCGTTGTTTTTCGTACTTTTTGACCAATTCCTCTTGGATGTTCTTAGGCACTGGAGAGTACCTAGAAAATTCCATAGTGAATTCGCCTTTACCTTGAGTGGCCGAGCGAAGTTCAGTCGAGTAGCCAAACATTTCTGATAGCGGCACTTCAGCTTCAACAGTCGTGAAGGCATCATTGGTGGTTGTTCCCATGATCATTCCGCGGCGCTGATTGATTTGGCCAAGGACGTTACCTTGGTATTCCTCAGGGGCAGAAACTTCAACCTTCATGATGGGCTCAAGGGCTGTGGGTTTGGCTTTGAAGTAAAACTCACGAAACGCCGCCATTGCACAGATTCGAAACGCCATCTCCGAAGAATCCACTTCGTGATAGGCTCCATCGGTTAGTGTGGCCTTGACTCCCACGACTGGAAAGCCAATCAAGAGGCCCTTAACCATTTGCTCTTGAAAGCCTTTGTCGACTGCGGGAATAAATTCTCTTGGAATTTTTCCGCCGACAATCTTGTTCACAAATTCATAGGTTTTGTCTGGACTATCGAGGGGTTCGAAAGATCCAACCACTTTGGCATATTGACCCGAACCACCAGTTTGCTTTTTATGAGTGTAGTCAAAAGGAGTTTCGGCGCCAATCGACTCACGGTAGGCCACTTGGGGCTGACCTGAGACGACCTCGCAACCAAATTCTCGCTTCATACGCTCGATGTAAATTTCAAGGTGGAGCTCGCCCATTCCAGAAATAATCGTCTCGTTGGATTCTTCGTCTCGATGCACTCTAAAGGTCGGATCTTCACGGCGAAACTTTTGAAGGGCCTTTGAAAAGTTGGCGGCTCCATCTTTGCTCTTTGGCGAAACGGCCAGCGAAATCACCGCGTCGGGCACAAACATAGAAGTCATCGTGATGTTCGCTTTGCCGTCGGTGAACGTGTCACCAGATGAGCAATCGATTCCAAAAAGTGCCACGATATCACCCGCGTGTGCCGTTTCGATGTCTTCCATGTCTTCGGCGTGTAGACGTACAAGCCTAGGGATCTTCACCTTTTTGCCGTTGGCCATGTTGGTGATGAAATCGCCTTTTTTCATGGTGCCTTGGTAAATGCGCATGTAAGTCAGCTGACCAAAGCGTCCGTCTTCAAGTTTGAACGCCAACGCCACAAGCGGTTTGTCGGGCTCAGAAGTGAGAGCGATCTTGGCCTCGTCATTCTCCATATCCAAGCCTTCGTTGATAACTTGTGCCGGGTTGGGAAGGAAGGTGGCAACGCCGTCGAGCAAGAGTTGAACTCCGCGGTTCTTATAGGCCGAACCCATAAACACGGGAGTGAGATCTAGGTTCAGGGTGCCCTTTCGAATTGCGGCTGTGACCTCTTCGGGGGTAGGCTCTTCTTCCATTAAGAATTTTTCGGCCAAAGCATCGTCAAAGTCTGCGGCTTTGCCAACGAGTTCATGATGATATTTTTTAGCATCGGCCATCATCTCTTCAGGGATTTCTTTTTCGGTGATGATTTCGCCGTGCTCGCCGCTAAAATACATAGCTTTCATGCGAATCAGGTCAATGACCCCTTCGTGTTTTTCTTCAAGCCCAATCGGCAGCTGCATCAAAACAGCATTGTGGCGCAGCTTCTCACGAAGAGCCGCAACAACGCGGTGGGGATTCGCCCCCGCGCGATCTAATTTATTGATAAACGCCAGGCGAGGCACCTTGTATCGACGCATCTGTCGATCCACGGTGATCGACTGCGACTGCACACCCGCCACACCGCAAAGAACCAAGATGGCGCCGTCGAGAACTCGCAGGGCGCGCTCCACCTCGATGGTGAAATCCACGTGTCCGGGGGTGTCGATGATGTTGATCTCGATGTCTTTCCAGTGAACGTTGGTGGCCGCCGACTGGATCGTGATCCCGCGCTCGCGCTCAAGCTCCATGTGATCCATGGTGGCTCCGACTCCGTCTTTGCCTTTGACCTCGTGGATCTGGTGAATTCGACCGGTGTAAAATAAAATACGCTCAGTCAAAGTGGTTTTGCCCGAATCAATGTGGGCCGAGATACCGATATTGCGAACCTTTTCGAGAACCCATTTGGGATCAGCCATCGTGCGTGTTCCTTCCCATAAAAACTGGCTAAAGAATTAATGAAATTAAGGCTATACCGGGTAACATGGGACGAATGAAAGTGCAAAGTTTTAACACCCCAATAAATGAGCTTGAGCATTTCTTGAAGCGGGCCTCGGCCCGCGAGCTCAGGCCCGCTCAAATTCGTGCGCTGACCTTGATGCAGCAGGGGCGGAATGTGGCGCTCATATGGCCTACGGGAATGGGTAAGTCCCTTTGCTATCAATTGCCTGTACTTGCAGCAGGCGAGGGCCGGGGGTTGGTGGTTTCGCCCCTTATCGCACTTATGGAGGACCAAGTGGCCCAGTCGTGGTGCGAGCCTTGGCCGGTGACCTGCATTCATTCTAATTTGAGCCGAGAGCAGCGCGAAGCGAGGCTTGCTCAATTCGAGTCGGGTGAAGTGCGGCTGCTCTATGTGACGCCAGAGCGCCTCAGGGTGAGCGGTGTGCTTGAGCGCTTGAAAAATCTCGACATTCAGCTTTTGGCTATTGATGAGGCCCACTGTATTTCGCAGTGGGGCCATGATTTTAGACCTGATTATTCGCGGCTCGGCGACTATCGCAAGGCCTTGGGTCAGCCGCAAACGGTTTTACTCACCGCTACGGCCACTCCCGACGTTCAGGCCGACATGATTCGCACAATGGGGCTTGAGGGCAACATTGAAGTGCTCGGCGAGGGGTTCGAGCGCCCCGGCCTACATCTGTCGGTCGTTGAGGTGGCGCACGAAGATGAAAAATGGGAGCAGATGAAAAAGTGGCTCTACCAAGTTGAGGGGCCAAAGCTCATTTATTTTACTTTAATTTCTAAGCTTGAATAGTGGGCTTTAAGAGTGCGCACGCTTGGTGTCGATCCACTCACCTATCATGGCGATTTGGACGGGAGAGTGAGAAAGGCCAATCAAAAGAAATTTCTCGGCTCTAATGACGGACTCATGATGGCGACTCCAGCATTTGGATTGGGCGTGGACAAGCCCAATATTCGAGGCATTCTTCACGCTGAGACTCCGGGGTCGCTTGAGTCTTACTACCAAGAGGTGGGGCGAGCCGGCAGAGATGGTCTGCCCAGCCAGTGTCTTTGGCTCTACTCTCAAGACGATCTGATGACGCAAATGAAATTTATAGAGACTCAAACTCCTGAGCCAGATTACCTCAAAGCCGTTTTTCGGTTGCTGGAGTCTTGGCAAGATCGTTTGACGGCTTTGACTCTAAACGACCTCAGAGACCAGTTGAGTTTCAAAAACAGCAAAGATTTTCGGCTCGAAACCACTCTCAATATTTTAGAAAGGTGGGGTGTGATCGCCTATCCGGGCCGCAACTTGAAGGCCCTCAAAATATTGCGAGCGCCCGAGCCTGATGAAGTTTCTGAAGTGATTTGGGAGTCTCGCCGAAAGCATTTGCAAATGAAGCTTTTGTCGCTCGTTGAGTGGCGCAAAAGCCAAGAGTGTCGAAAGGTGGGCATTTACCGATATTTTGGAATACAAAATTCCCAAGCCTGTGGTCAGTGTGACAATTGCGAGGCGGAGTGAAGCTTTTTGAAACCAGGCGAACGACGTTTCAAGATCCATTGGCGGCGGGAGCCGATGGGCTCGTCGATGTGAGTGATGATTTGCGTGTCGAAAGGCTTCTTGAAGCGTATAGTTTTGGAATTTTTCCGTGGCCCCATGAGGGCTACCCAACCCTGTGGTTTTACCCTTTTGAACGGGGGATTTTGGACTTTTCAAATTTTCACAAACCTAAATCCCTACAAAAAGATTTGCGGCGCCAGAGCTGGACATACAGTTTTGATCGCAGTTTTATTGAAGTCATTCACGCTTGTGCGCGTGCGCGGGAATTGACGTGGATCACGCCTAAAATGCTTAGCGCCTATGAGAGTTTTCATCGGGCGGGGTACGCCCATAGTCTCGAGGTTTGGGAGGGCTCCGAGTTAGTAGGTGGTCTTTACGGAGTTTATGTTGGAGGCGTGTTTTCGGCCGAGAGTATGTTTTTTAAGAAAACCAACGCCTCAAAGGCCGCCCTTTGCAAGCTTGTGGAGTATTTGAGCCAAGAGGGCGTGGAATGGATCGACATTCAAATGGTGACTCCGCTGCTTAAGAGTTTTGGCGGCGAAACCGTTGATCGACTTGATTATTGGAAGAGGCTTCAGCTGGCAAAGGCGTCAGCGCGTGCGCTTTCGTTTAAAATTTGAAGCGCTGGCCCCATGGCGCGCCCTTTTGGGCGTCATAGTTGTCATCAGGCAAACTGATGTAATACATGAACCATGCGGCAAGAAAGGCGATCGTGAGATAGGCCAAGGCCGGAAAGAAATAGGTCGACACAAGAGTTCGATAGTAGATCCAGTTGCGATATTGCTGATCTCGCATGGCCTGAATAAAACATTGCTCGAGGCCCTTGCGAATGGCACGGGCGTGACCAGGTGGAAGTTCTTCAAAAACCAGAGCCACAAGAACGACTTTTTCGTCAAATAGTGAGTGCTTGGATTTGAACCAACCACCTCTTGAACTGAACTCTTCGACTCTGACAACCCTCGCCCAGCAGGCAAACTGATCGCCGTGAGGAATTGGAATCTCAACCTTTATAGGTTCACCGAGTTGAAACCGCTCGGGTCTGGTGGTCAAAAAAGCGGCCCCGGTTTCAGAAAGATTATAGAGAAGGGTTTGATCGATGGCGCCGGCCCCCGACGAATCGGCGAGGCTAAAGCGCATAGAACTGCGGTCATCTGGCCTCAGAGTGTAGCGCGGAGCTCGGGGTACAAATCGACGAATTTTTTCACCCATAGGCCTCTCATCGGCAGATTTTGAGTCAAAATTGAATCTAGAGCTTGGCAATTTATGCGCAGTGTTATATGGCCTAAAAGGTTGGGAATATTCAAATCAAGTCGAGAAAGGACCGTCGTGTTGAGAAACATAATTTTTCTTGTGAGCTGGGTGATATTGAGCGGCGCATTTGTCCCCGTAGCCGGGGCTGCCATTTCAAGTTCCGAGTGTGAAACAGCGCTAACCCTCGCCTTTGATCTCGATCAAGCCTTAGGAATGCGAGGATTCTTGAGTTCGAATCCTGAGCCCAATCCAGAAAACAACGCCAAGGCCGCCGCTCAGGGGGTGTTTCATTGGGGTCATTCGATTGCGGTGGTTGAGTCCATCGAAATCGCGAGAGCGCATGACTCTAGGTTTCGTGGACTCGAAAAGATTGTCTATTTCATTAGTCCAATATCTGTCTCTGATCTTTTAGTCAGTTCAGTGGATGGTTCATTGACTAGAGAAGTGAACGAGGCTTCACCAGAGGTTGAGGTCAACAGAGTTCAATCTCGCTTTAAAGAGATTTTTGAGTCTTCAGATCTCGTATACTTTGATGATTCCAAGGCCATATTGTCTGGAGACAATTCCATACCAGCGGAACTTAAAATTGTAGATCGAGACTTCGCACGTGGAATTATGGATCCGGCCAAGATGTATTATTTCAATCCGGACAATCGGGGCCCAAGGTTTAGTCAGCACGGATGGGTGTTTCCTCAAATTCGTGGCGTTGTGACTTACCAAAACGTTTTTGAGTCGAACTCAAAAACAATCAAAAAGATTTGGGATCAGTTTCGATCACTGACCAACCAAGGTTACACAGTGACCTTCAATACTGATTTTAGAGCTGCACTTGAGAAGGCAAAATCACAGATGCGATTAGAAAAAAACGCCGAGGGTGGTTTTGCTGGGGTGGTGGCCAATTCGAGGTATCGGGACCCAGAAACGTTCAACCTCGCCTTAAAGTCCTACGAAGTGGGCGACACATTCAGTGTTGAGCTCAGAGACCCACAAGGAAGACTATTGGCCGGTTCGATTGGTACAAGAAATGGAAATCTAATTTCGATGGAGACGGTGTTTTACGACTTTATCAACAGTCAAACTCGTGAGGTTATTGACATAGAGGAGCTGAAAAACTCGGCAGACCTGAGCCAAGTTAAGTCACTTATTGATTTCGCCAAAATTGCTGTTGTTGGCGCCGTTATGCACTTTCATAAAGTGGGCATAGATGTGATTGATGGGGGAATGGTGACTCCCTTTACGGCCGGAATCAAAGGTGTCTACGTTAGCGGAAGCGAGTTCGCAGAACATGTGAGAGTTCTCAACTCGAGGCCCAAAATCGACTTAAGGTTATCTGAACCTATAAAGCCTTAGGCGCAGGCGCCTCTTTGGTTGTCTGACTTGAACACTCCACCACAACGTGGTGGGGTGTGTAGAGTCCCATCGTGACAATCGTCAAAGTCACGTCGAGCATCGACATTTCGGATGTCATTTGAATGGGCTTTTGAACATCGCAAACTTGGGCGATATTGAGGGGCTTGTCCATCGGTATAAAGCCAAGGATAAAGCTGGGCTGGATATAAGATTCTTTTACGTTCATTTGGCTCGTATCTACGGAAGGGCCATTTTGGTTGATCCGCATATGCGAGCACGCAGAAAAAAGAACGGCTAAGCCCAAAACCCAGATTAATCTTTGCACCACACCCTCACCGTTATAGGAGTGTAAATTCCTAATGTGAAAAAACCAATCAACCCATCTTCAAACGAATGAAATTTCTGAACCCCTCTTGGTTTTTGATCCAAACACACTTTTTGAACATCGATTTCATTTTGGCCAATAAATCCTAGGGCGTAATAATCAAAATAGTCTTCAAAGCTAGGCTTGCCATAAAGGCGAAAGTTCTCTTCAAAAGAAATCTTAGAACTCATGCATCCTGCAAAGAAAAAAGCGCAAATGATCAGCGTAATTTCCCTGAAATGGCTCAGATTCATTTGGTCAAACTCACTTTCAAGCCGTCGCGTGGTGCGCCGGCCGCCAATAGTCGTTTGACAAAATCGGGCTGATTATAAGACTCAGCAATCATTGGTAATGTCATGCCGTCTCGATCCATCTGGTCTACGTCCGGATTTTGATCCATCAAGTAATCAAAAATCGCGGCATCCCCCCGTGGAATTGAAAAGTGAATGGCTGTCCATCCATTTGGATCGGCTGTGTAGGGGGAGGCTCCCTGGTCAATCAAGGTTTTCACCGTGGCTATAGATCCAAAGCGCACCGCGATCATTAGGGGGGTGAGATCAAAGCTGTCTTTGATCTCCAGTTGACCGCCCGAGGCCACAATGCTCTTTATCGACTTATCAGAACTTCCTAAGGCCGCAAAATGCAAAACGGTCGAGCCATTTTGATCAACGAAATTGGGGTCAGCTCCCGAGCGAAGGAGTAGCTCCACAATGGCCACTTGGTTTCTCCTAGCGGCAGCCATCATAGGAGTGATGCCCTGATCATTACACTCATTGGCGTCGGCACCAATTCTGAGTAATCTTTCAACCTCACTCAATTGTCCGCTTGCGGCGGACCGAATGAGCGGAGTTGAGGCTTCAAGCTCAAAATCAGATGGCTTTGGATCTTCTTTTGGGGGTGGCTTCAAAGTCTGACAGCCAAGCACGAAGACAGGCAGGAAGGCCAGGGTCAGCAAGTATTGAGAGAAGTTTTGAAGTCTTGAACACATGAAATCTACTTTTAAATCTCGGCATGGTGCAGGCGCAAGCAATTTATGGTTCAATCAACAGCGTTAGAGGTACCCGATGAAGAGATTGATACTGGTCGGCGGAGGTCACGCACACGTTCAAGTGTTGGCCAAATGGATAACGTCTGAGAGGCCAAAATCGACGCATGTAACACTTGTTGCACCCTCAAAGGTTGCGGCTTACTCGGGAATGCTGCCGGGCGCTCTTGTTGGTGAGTTCGAAATGAGCCAAATGCATTTTGATCTTCAGGCCCTCAGTGAACGCGCGGGGGTCGAGCGAATTGAAGATCGTGTTACCGCGTTGAGCTGCAAAAACGGTGAGCTGAGTTTGGTGAATGGAGAGATTTTAAAGTTTGACTTGTTGTCATTGAATGTCGGAGCTGAATCAAAGTCGCCCAAAGGGCACGCGAAATTTGACAATGTGATTGCGATTAAGCCAGTTGAGAGTTTTTTGAAATACTGGATGCACCATCTTGAAGAAACAAGAAAGCACTGGGTGGTCGTCGGAGGCGGAGCCGCGGCGGTCGAAATGGCGCTAGCTATTGCTCAGGTTCCTAATAAATCTCACCGAGTTACGTTGGTGACAGGTGAAGCAAGGGTGATGTCTGAGCGTTCGGGCCGGGCTCAAGCACGGCTTAGAATTGCCCTTGAGCGTTCGGGCGTTGAAGTGCTCACAGAGTTTCGGGTCGAAAGTTTTGGTGCGGGCACGCTTCAATCGCAAGGCGGCCGAGAACTTGAGTTTGATCACTGTCTTTTGGCCACGGGGTCAGGACCATCGAAATGGTTTGCTCAAACGGATTTGCGTTTGACTCAATCAGGATTTATTGAAGTGGATGCGCACCTTCGTGCTGCGCCCAATGTCTTTGCGGTGGGCGATTGCGCTGAGATTCGAGGGCACGATCTCCCGAAGGCGGGCGTGTTTGCTGTTCGGCAGGGGCCCATTCTCAAGCACAATTTGCAGAGTCTCGCAGAAAATCGACAACAAGAGATGAAACGCTTTGAACCACAGAAAAAGTTTTTGGCCCTACTTCGAACTGGGCCAAAGCTCGCGGTATTTTCGTATGGTTCACTTGCTTTTGAGGCCCACTGGGTGTGGGCCTTAAAGCGAAAGATTGACGTGAATTTTATGAAAAAATTTGGCGCAAACTAACGTTCTATGGGGGCGCACCAGACAATGGTCTACCGTATTGAGTTTATTTTTCATTCTAGGGTACAATAGGTTAAGGGCACTTTCGAGGGGGCAAGATGGGTCGAACTGTTTTGAGTTTCATTTTCATTTTAGGTACAGGTTACAGTTATGCCGAACCAAGCGTTAGGGTCGGTGTGGAGGGGCAGTGTGCCGGTCAAGATCTGACTGATTTTAAGAAAAAATATGCTGGTGAAGACTCCGGCCATTGTGCCAAATTTTGTTTCAGGCGGGTTCTGGGCTCGCCGGGTAACGAGTCCACCAAGACCGAGCGCTGTTTCTTGGCTCCCGAGAGCACGGGTTATACCCAATTGAGTCGAATTCGCCTAATCACTCAAAATCTATCAAACGCTGAGGATCTTGAGCGAGCGGCGAAAATCGCTCGCGAAAGTGATTCGCTCGAATCCCTGACCACTAATCTAAACGAATTGGTTCCATCGGTTTGCGAGGCCTCTCAAGAAAAACTGGCGAAATCGATAGAGGCTTTAAAGACCGCACAAAAAAACTTCGCGAATGTACATCAGACTTTCCGTTGCTCCCCAAAAACAAAGGTCCCTACCGAGTGGTTGGTGCCACCAGTTAGTGGCACACGCTAGAGTTTGAGAATTGGGCGGCTAATTGACCTTCACCAGTTGCGCATCGGGTTTCACTTGAAAGATAAGATCAATCAAGAGCCTAAACTCAACGCGGTCCGGATCTCTCATAGATCCATCTAAAATTTGTAGAATATCAGTTTCTGAAATCAAATCTCCCGGAGTCTTAGCCATTAAGAACGTGGACCTAAGTGATGTGCCAGTGCCAAATGCATCTTTGTCATCGGAGTGAGCCACAAAACAAGAGTTAATTGCCAAAACACCAACACTTGCAAGCGATCGTAGTTCAGTGACCTCAGCTTTTCCATTTCGATTGCGATCGACCCAAACTTTCAATTTCTTTGAGTAAATGTCTCCATCCCAGGGGCCGAGGTAGCGGTCCGAGATGGTCGAGCTTGCGCAATCCTTTTTGGCATAGGCGCGCAGGGCCTCGAAACCGTTACTATAGGTTTGGCCATTGATAGGAGTGTTGTCGCCGAAAAGGTTTTGGCTGTTTTTAATTGAACCATCTACGCCGGGTAGAACCAAGAAGCCATCTTCGCTGATTCTTCGAAAGTCATTTTTAAAACCCAAACCATCTCCCGATGCCTCACCGGCAAAATCGACAAGATCACCACCGAGCCAAGCGGTGCGGTGTGGATAGGCGTTTTGGAGCGACATATTGAAGAAGGTTCCCCATGACACACTTGTTGTTCGCACTTTAAGTGAACCCAGATCCAAAACAAGCGGCGTGTACTGACTTGCGAGAAGGGTGCCTTCGATAGATAGGTTGTTGAGATTGGTGAGCAGCTGCGGAACGCCCACCATGCCAGAGAAAACCTCTGTGGTCGTTGGAGATTGATACTTGGCGCTCAAAGAGCGAATGGCCTGCCCGAGGTTTTCGAAGATTTTAGGTAGATTGACATGTTCTTTCACATCAATTTCGGCTTCATGGCCGCGAACCGTGTCTTCAGATTCAGTGATGATCGATCCTGTGCCGCCGAGTCGAAATTGACCATCTCTCAAGTCGGCAACATAAAGCTTTATAAACTGAGGTTCCGATTGGCCAGTTTGGTTGTTGGTTTCGGCATGTGGCCAGATATCGAAAAGTCGGTTGGGGGCACCGGTCACTGAGTACGACCCAGCTCCGTAAAGGGCTGTTCCCCCAATCGCACAATTCGCACACCAACCGTAATACATATAATGTATAGTGTGCACGAGAGCTGCATTTGCAGTGCCCGGTTCTGCGGCCAAGATAAAATCATAATGAGATGTGGAGTTCTTTATTAAATTTGTTGTGAGTTTTATCGTCGAGTAAAAGCATCGCTCTCCATATATATACTGCTTTTTAGCAGAGGCATGATCGGCCTTGTAATAGGCGTGAGTCGCGCCGACACTTTGAGGAGCAACATGTGAGATCTTTCCGCCAACGGGAACAATTGTATATCCCGGGTTGCTATCTGATAAAACGGCGCGATTGTGCGCCCACACGGCTAGGCGATCTTCTTTTTGTCCGAACGAAATGGCGTATTCCACAGGCACAGTTTTTTGGGTGCTGTCTTCTGAGACGACCCGAATGGCCTCACTTCTCTCCCATTCTTTGCGATCGTAAGTGACGCCATTGACGACAATAGGGGCCGTGCAGTCTGTGACTAGATTTGCGTTGGCCTCTTGACTCGTGGTGACTCGCAAGTTTTCAGTCGGTAGGCCTTCGCCCGCATCCACTCCCGCTACCTGATATTGTTCATCGATCTCATCCCCATTTCCGTCATCCGATGAAAAAGGCGAAACCTTGAGCGCCGCTGATTCGAGTGGACTCATCCCAAATCCTACATTTGAGCAGTTAGTGAAGTAAGTTCCGATAAACACGAACATGACAAGACCAATGATAAAGGTCATTCGCTTATTCATAAACATTTCCCCCAGTCCAAAAGGACGCAGCTTGGACACAACCAAGTGTAAAGTAAATGCAAAAGAGTCACCAGTTCAAATCGCGTGGGGTCTTGTCAGCCGTAAATGAAATGGTCACTGTTGAGAAAGTGGCCAATAGTTCTCAGAGTGAAACGCTTCATTTTGATTCAAATGAATGTACGACTGCTTTTCGGTAGCCAAATGGAAGGTAGGTTTTTTTAGTATTAGCGCCGATAATTTCAACTTGAGATGAAAGTCCCAACTCTTCTTCGATCAATAGTCCATGAGACTGAGCCAATGTAAAAAGAAAATCGGCCATTTCTTTGGGGGCGTCTTTGGCTAAGTCTGCCGACCCCTTGATAATTATGGCTCCAATCTTCTCCGTTAGCATGGCATCCACCCACCAAGCGTTTTGATCGACCATTCTATCGTCGAGGTGAACCTGAAGATGAAGATAGTATTGTTTTGAAGTTCCCTCGCCCTGATCAAATTCGATCAAACCATGACTCACATAATCGTCGTTCCAAAAAGTACCGTTCATAGTTTTCTTCTGTTTGAAGGAGGTGATTTTAAGAATTCGAAAGTTTGGAACCACAAGCGCCAAGCGGCCCAAGATCATTTGACTCTGACCGAGGCCGCCCTGAGTTTCGTTGGTCATAAGATGGCCGGGCAGTTCCTGATTGCCAAATACAGGGAACATAAGATCGGCCATATTTTGTGCCTGAAAGGGACCCCAATCGATGGCGACTACGGTTTGCGCATTTGGGAACAACTGCAGAGGCGTTGAGGCATCGTGAGATGCGGCGGGGTAAAACACAGTATAAGGAGAATTGCTAGAGGTATGGACTCCCAACCAATCAAAGAGGTTGGCGACATTTTGAAGTTGCTCCTTCAAACCAGAGCTCAAGGTGCTTGGCTTTTCGCGCTGAACGAACTCATGCACTTGGATTTGGAAGTCTCCTTGGCTGAGGATCTTAAGGGCGATGGAGGGCCTTGCTAACAGTGGGCCCTCGCAGCTACCAGAGGTGTCTGGAAGTGCCCCTGCCGGGCCCGACAAAATAGCCAAAACAAGGGTGAATTTGGACAGGTTGGCTATATTCATAGGCTCTCTACACCTCACTTATATAGAAGAGCAAAAACTCAGCCACCTATCTGGCGAATGAATTCGACCTCGTGAGTGTTTTACAAATTGAAGTGACAATTCGCGGCCTTTTCGAAGCGAGCCAAGACGTCATCTCCAATGGGTTCGGGGTTGAGGTTCGGCACATCCTTTGCGTAGGGGATAGTGTCGATTGGTTTTGCCGTTCATGGGGAATGGCTGGCCGAGAAAAAATTGAAGTGGGAGTCACCATGGAATCGAACGCGAGTTTTTTTGGATCCATCGTCAACTTTTTTACGGTTGGTGGGTTCTGGATGTTTCCGATATTTTTGGCGCAAATGGCGTCACTGTTGATCATTGCTGAGCGAGTTGTACGTCTTTACTTTCAACGTCAACCAAGTGCAAGAAAACAAGCCGACCTATTTGAATCTGAAATTAAAAAAGGAAACTTGGATCGGGTGCTGATTCAAGCACGAACACTGAGTAGTGACTCAAGTC
>JBGSQJ010000386.1:0-8091 GCA_041738165.1 Bdellovibrionales bacterium | reverse complement strand
ACACCATACCACGAATCAAAGCCACTCGGGGCCCGGGTCGGCGATGAATGTTGCTACGTTTTGATCTATGTCTCATAACTGCTCTCCAAAAAATTAATCGTTACTGAGGATTATCCCCGCCACGATTGACACTCATTGTGGATGTCTCTGCTTGTCCATTGACCTGAATGGGCTGAGCTGGCTGGGGCTTAACTGCAGTGTTGGGGTCCCATCCAGGAGGCGGCCAACCATCAACCTTCATTCCTAGTCCCAATCCCATATTGTTCAAAATCTCTTTGATTTCGTTCAAAGACTTACGACCAAAATTCTTAGTCTTAAGCATTTCAGCCTCTGTCTTAGAAACCAACTCACCAATGTAGCGAATGTTGGCGTTCTTCAAACAATTGGCTGACCGAACTGACAACTCAAGATCGTCTACAGAGCGAAAAAGATTTTCGTTCAAATTTGGAGACCGAGTTTCTTCTTCTTCGGTTACAGGCTCCATGTTTTCATCAAACGTCAAAAAGATCTGGAGCTGCTCTTTGAGAATCTTTGAACTCAGCGCTACGGCTTCTTCTGGCTTAAGCGATCCATCAGTCCAAACCTCAAAGCTCAATGCATCGTAATCTGTTCGCTGACCCACACGAGCAGCATTCACCACATAGTTCACTCGGCGAATGGGGCTATGAAGAGCATCAACGGGAATATAGCCAACGGGCAGTTCTTTGCCTTTGCCTTCGGCCTCAATGTAACCGCGGCCAAAAGTCACAATAATCTCGGCCTCGAATTTTCCATCGTTGCCAAGTGTGGCGATGTGTTGGTCGGGGTTCAAAATTTCAATACCATCAACCAACTGAATATCACCTGCCGTCACTTTGCCTGGACCAGACTTAGAAATTCTCAATGTCTTTGTCTCGGGGTCAGACTGGCGAAGGCGAACCTCTTTAAAATTCAAAATGATGTCGGTTACGTCTTCGAGAATATCTGGAATGGTGCTGAACTCATGAAGCACCCCTTCAAGTTTAACCGCCGAAATGGCAGATCCCATCATCGAGCTCAAAAGCACTCGTCTGAGAGAATTACCAAGAGTCACTCCAAAACCACGCTCTAACGGGCGAACGTGAAAGCGACCATAGCGTTGAGTCAGCGACTCTTTGTCGATCTCAAAACCTTTTGGTTTAATGAGCTCGCGCCAGAATTTGTAGTAGTGAGGTTGCATTGCCAATTGTCCCATTTTGTCTCCCGTTCGAAATCAATCCAAAAAACTGCAAAGTCGAATCAAACTTAACTAAATTCGGCGACGCTTCGGAGGCCTACAGCCATTGTGCGGAACCGGTGTGAGATCTTTAAGAGCGGTAACCCTCATGCCCAACGCCGCCAACGACCGAATTGCAGGCTCACGCCCCGCACCTGGGCCACGAACAATCACATCGACTGTTTTCATTCCCGCATCCATGGCTTTCTTACCAGCTTCTTCAGCCGCAACTTGCGCAGCAAAGGGGGTACCCTTTCGGCTGCCTTTGAAACCAAGCATTCCCGCGCTTGCCCAGCAAACTGCATTGCCATTCAAGTCGGTGAACGTGACGATCGTGTTACCGAAACCAGCCTGAATAAAACATCGGCCAATTGGAACATTCCGTTTAACTTTTTTCTTTACAGTCGTTGCCGCTTTGGGGTCAGCCATGGGTCAAAAATCTCCTTATACAACTTTTTTCTTATTCGCGATTGTTTTACGAGGCCCCTTACGAATTCGAGCATTTGATCGAGTCCGTTGACCTCTCACTGGCAAACCTTTTTTGTGTCGAAGACCACGATAGCAACCCAGATCCATCAATCGCTTGATAGACAAGCCGATGTCCCGTCTAAGATCTCCTTCAACTTTAAAACTTTTCTCAATGATCGATCGAATTTGAGCCACGTGCTCGTCAGTTAAGTCATCCGTTCGTGTGGTACGAGCCAAACCCGACTCAGCCACAATTTTTTTCGCACGCGTTTCACCTACGCCGTAGATGTACTGCAGAGCGATTTCTAATCGTTTATTTTTTGGCAAATCTACGCCAGCGATACGAGCCATTTTCTAACCCTGCTTTTGCTTGTGTTTACGATTTTCACAAATGACTCGCAAAACGCCTCGGCGCCGAATCACTTTGCACTTGTTGCATATACGCTTAACTGAAGCTCTGACTTTCATTTTTTCTCCACGTCTACTTTTGTCATCTAACACCCTGAAATCACTTGACTTTCGCGGGATTTTTCAGACAAATGGAATGCAAGCGGTGAGGCTAACACCAGCAAACATCCAAGTCTAGTAATTTTTGGTTTCATAAGAGCTACTTATGAAACCCCAACGAGCGCCTCTTGGACTCGCGAAAAAACCTCTTCTGTACTCCCAAGACCGTTCACTTCAGCATATCGCCCACGGTTTTTGTAAAACTCTCTCAACGGGCTCGTGCTCTTTTCATAAGCGTCTAGCCGATTCTGAATCACATCTTCTTTGTCGTCGGGCCTTTGGATCACTTCCCCGCCGCACACGTCACAAACACCCAGAACTTTGGGTGGCTTACTCGTAACGTGGTAAGTGGCTCCGCACGCCTTACAAACTCGTCGCCCGCTTAAGCGATCTTTTAACTGGTCCATCGGCACCTGCAAAAAAATCGACTTGTCGATCTGCATACCAAGGTCCGACATAATTTTGTCTAGCGCCTCGGCCTGTACCACATTTCTAGGGAACCCATCCAGTATGACGCCCTTAGAACCAGGCCCCAATTGGCCCATAACTTCTTTTACAAGCCCAATCGTAATTGAGTCAGGAACCAAATTGCCCGCGTCCAAGATCGACTTAGCCTCTTTACCGAGCGGAGTTTGGTTCTTAATCGCAGACCTAAAAAGATCTCCAGTGCTAATGTGCTTCAGTCCTTTTCGTTCAATTAAGAGCGCCGACTGAGTGCCCTTGCCCGCCCCTGGAGGCCCAAAAAGAATCAGGTTCAATACTGAACCCTCCGACTCTTCATCTTCACTCCCTTCATCATGCCCTCATAGCGCGCGGTCAGAAGGTGAGATTGAATTTGTTGGCTCGTATCCAAAGCAACACCGACCAAAATCAAAAGGCTGGTACCACCAAAATAAAATGGCACTTTTAGCTCTTGAATCAACACGGTCGGAATCACACAAATCACACTCAGATAAATGGCACCTGATACAGTCAAGCGATCCAAAACTTTTTTAATGTAGTCGGCCGTGCTCTTACCAGCTCGAATGCCAGGAATAAAGCCGCCATATTTCTTCAAGTTGTCGGCCACTTCCATAGGGTTAAACACAATCTCAGTATAGAAAAAGCAAAAGAACACGATCAGACCAACGAATATCAAATTGTAAATGGGATGACCTGGGTTCAAGGTCGACGCCAAACTTTGAAGAGTTGGATTTTGAATAAACTGTGTGATTGTCGCGGGAAACATCATCAATGACGAAGCAAAAATGGGCGGAATCACGTTTGCAAAATTAATTTTCAACGGCAAGTGGCTGGTTTGCGTTTGAGCCATGCCCTGCCGAGTGGTCGCTCGCTGCGAATATTGAATCGGAATTCGCCTCTGCCCGACCTCCAGAAAGACAATGATCCCAATAATAAGCACCATCGACAAAACCAACATGATTGCAACTAGGCCATTGATCTCACCCGTACTCACCATTTGCCAAAGCTGCATTGCTCCAGCTGGTAGGCCGGCTGCGATACCCGTGAAAATGATCAAGCTAGACCCATTGCCTATTCCGCGCTCGGTAATCTGCTCACCTAGCCACATCACAAAGCAGGTCCCGGCCATTAGAGTGATCACGGTCACCACGTGAAAGGATAACAAGGGCCCAAACGACCGAGTCACAACGAGAGGCTGGCCATTGTGATCTGCCTGCGCCAAAAACGTCGCCATTGCCGAACCTTGTATGAGCGCCAACACCAACGTCGCATAACGAGTGTACTGATTGATCTTTTTTCGCCCCGGCTCGCCCTCTTTTTTCAATTGCTCAAGATAGGGCACTGCCGTTTGCAAAAGCTGAAAGATAATGGATGCCGAGATGTAGGGCATGATCCCAAGAGCGAAAACACTGAATCGCTCCAGCGCTCCACCCGTAAACGTGTTGAACATTCCAAAAATTCCAGACGCCTGCGCCTGAAAAAATGAAAGCATAACACTCGCATCAACACCTGGAACGGGCACGTGAACACCCAGCCGATAAATGGCCAATATTCCAAGAGTGAAGAATATTCTTTTTCGAAGTTCCGCCGGGATGCTTACGCCTGCTGCTGCTGCCACTCAATAACCTCGACCTTCCCTCCGGCCGCTTCCAGTGCCTTTTTAGCCGAATCACTAAACTTATGAGCACGAATAGAGAGACCCTTAGGAGCCTCGCCACGACCGAGAATTTTAATTCGAGAGTTTTTGTGAACTAAGCCAGCCTTGATTAGATCCGTAGGACCTACCTCGCCAGAAAATTTAGCCAATTGGCTCAAGTTCAAGATGTCGTACACAGTTTCAAACGGAGTATTTTTAAATCCGACTTTTGGCATTCGTCGAATCAATGGCGTTTGTCCACCCTCAAAACCACGGCGGATGGGAGCGCCTTTACGAGCCTTTTGCCCTTTTCCACCCCGGGTAGATTGTCTTCCTTTACCAGAACCACGACCTCGCCCAAGGGCTTTGGACTTCTTGGCAGAACCCGGAAATTTTTTAAGAGAACTTAAATCACTCATCTCACTTCTCCACTTCAACGTGAACCAAATGCTGGATCTTAAAAATCTGCCCACGATTGGCAGGATTATCTTTAATTAAACTCGAAGAATTGATTTTTCGAAGCCCCAAGCACCGAGCCGCATCTCTTTGATCTCGGGTTGTGCCGATAAAGCCTCGTTTTAATGTCACTCGAAACTGTTTCATCATCTACCTCAATTAGTCTTCAGTGGGACGACGGCTCATCAACTGTTTTAGGCCATCCATAGTTGCCCTTACAGCATTGTGTGGATTCGTCGTGCCCACACATTTTGTCAAAATATCCTTTACACCAACCGCTTCTAAAACCGCGCGAACTGGGCCGCCCGCAATAACGCCTGTTCCAGGAGACGCCGGCATCAATATCACTTTCGCCGCGCCAAAACGCCCAATGACCTGGTGAGGAATGGTTCGACCCTCTTTCAGATTCATACGCACCATTGTTTTTTTAGCAATACGTCCAGCTTTACCAATAGCCTCGGGAACTTCGCCCGCCTTACCTGTGCCGAAGCCAACTTCGCCTACTCCCGTGCCGGCTACTACTAGGGCTGAGAAAGAGAAACGACGTCCCCCTTTTACAACCTTCGCCACACGATTGATGGCCACAACTCTCTCTTGCAATTCCTGTTGAGCTTCCACTCAAATTCTCCTTATCAGTCAGCTTAAAAACTAAGTCCACCCTCGCGCGCACCATCTGCCACAGCCTTTATTCGGCCATGAAAAACGTAACCACTGCGATCAAAAACAACATCTTTTATATTCTTCTCGAGTGCGCGCTTGGCCAACTCCGCGCCCACTTGCTTGGCCGCTTCCAAATTCTTCTTGTTCACGTTGCCCTCAAGAGTTGAGAAAGAAACCAAAGTCTTTCCAACAGTGTCGTCAACCACCTGAGCATAAATGTGGCGCCCACTTCGAAAGACACATAGCCGAGGGCGAATTTCACTCCCGATGACTTTCTTGCGGATACGCGCGCGATTTTTAAGACGCTTAGTCACACGAACCGAGTTTTTATTTTTTAACTGTATGCGAATCATTGCATCACCTCTTAATTACTTACCAGCTGACTTTCCAGCTTTGCGACGAATCACTTCGTCTGAATATTTGATCCCCTTACCCAAATAGGGCTCAGGAGGACGGAATCCACGAATTTTTGCAGCCACCTGGCCAACTGTTTCACGATTGGCTCCGCTAATCATGACCCTTGTTTGCTTGTCCACCTTGATTTCAATGCCATCAGGGATCATGAACACAACTGGGTGACTATAGCCCAATGTAAGTTCCAATTTCTTACCGCTCACAGCCGCTCGATAGCCCACACCATTGAGCTCCAACTCTTTGGTCCAACCTTTTGAAACACCCGTTACGGCATTTTGAATGAGCGCCCTATAAAGACCATGATAGGCGCGAGTCGTTGGAGCGTCCCCTACGGGAGTCAGCTGCAATTGGTCGGCCTCAATCTTGGCCTTGATCTCTGGACGCATACGAATGGTCAAAGAGGTCTTTGGGCCTTTAACCAAAACTGCATTTTCGGGGGAAACCGAAATTTGCACTGTCTTATCAAAAAATACGGGCGATCGTCCTACTCGTGACATGATCCAAATCCTTTATTTTACCAAATGTTACAGAGATGTTCTCCGCCCAACTTTTCAGTTCGAGCCGTGTCTCCGTTCAAAACACCTTTGTTTGTACTAAAAATTGAAATACCAAAACCATCACGAACTTGTGGGATTTTATCCGACCCCACATACACTCTGCGCCCCGGTCGACTCACTCTATTGATAGCCGTGATAAGGGGGCGGCCTTTATCTGTGTATTTAAGGTAAACACGCATCACGCCCTGTTTCCCGTCACGAACAACCTTGAATGAGCGAATGTAACCCGATTCAAGTAGAATCTTCGCTATACCAATACGAACGTTAGACGCTGGAATGTCGACCTTCTCGTGTCGAGCGGCCCCTGCGTTTCGAATGCGTGTTAAAAATTCACCAATCGTATCCATAATTCTAAACCACTCCTTAATTAGCGCTTTCTAAATGGCATGCCGAGAGCTTCGAGCAATGCCTTGCCGCGATTATCGTCACCTGCTGTTGTACAAATCGAAATATTCATACCCCGAACAGAATCCACCTTGTCGTAGTCAATCTCTGGAAAAATGATCTGCTCTTTTAAGCCCATATTGTAATTCCCACGGCCGTCAAAGCCCTTGGGAGAAAGTCCACGGAAGTCGCGCACCCTAGGCAACGACAAGTGAATCAAGCGCTCAAGAAAAGTCCACATGCGCTCATTTCTCAATGTCACCATGGCCCCAATGGCCATACCTTCTCGCAACTTGAAATTTGAAATCGACTTCTTTGATTTTGTAATCACAGCTCGTTGACCCGTAATGGCCGTTAGCTCTTCAACTGCATTGTTCAAAACCTTTGGATTTCGAACAGCCTCGCTTGTTGAAACATTGATCACGATTTTTTTAATGCCAGGAACCTGCATAGGGTTCTTGCACTGCAAGTCCTTCATGAGAGTGGGTATCAGTTCAGACTGATACTTCTTTCTCAAATCGCATTTAAAGTTACTCACCTGCTTACTCATATCAAATCACCTCAGGAGCCAAAGAGACGATCTTCACAAACTGTTTGGCTCTCAACTCTCGAGCAACAGGTCCAAAGATACGTGTTCCAATAGGCTCTTTTGACGCGTTAATTAAAACCGCTGAATTTTCATCAAACCGAATGTAGCTGCCATCAGCACGCTTCAACTTATGAATCGTACGCACAATAACAGCCTTTGCCACATCGCCCTTTTTCACTTTGGCGCCCGGCATAGCTTCTTTGATCGCGACAACAATAACATCACCAATCGAAGCAAAACGTCGCTTTGTTCCGCCTAAAACTTTGATGCACTGAACTTCTTTTGCGCCCGAGTTGTCTGCCACTCGAAGACGCGATTGCATCTGAATCATATATTTACCCCGTCCAGTCCTTGCTCTGCTTTTTCAATAATTGACTTAAGCATCCAACGCTTGGTCTTGCTTAAGGGTCTTGCTGAAGTAATCAAAACCTTGTCTCCCACTTTGGCTTCATTTTTCTCGTCATGAGCCTTAAAAATAGAAGTTTTCTTCAAAAACTTTCCATACTTGGGATGTCTAACTCGTGTGAAAGTCTGAACCGAGATCGTCTTTTGCATTTTGTCGCTGATCACTTCACCAACAACTTCCTGCTTTATTCGGCGCGCACTTTCATTTGTTTGACTCTTCTGACTCATAAAACTACCTCACCTATTTCTTTACGCCGAGCTTGAACTGCAACGCGGTTTTGAGCTTTGCCAAATCTCGTCTTTTAAATCGTATCTCCAA
>JBGSQJ010000122.1:0-3439 GCA_041738165.1 Bdellovibrionales bacterium | reverse complement strand
ATCGTCTCTAGTTCAAAGGGCGTCAATGTACGCAAATCTCCAAATGGCAAAGAAATCGGGGCACTGGGCCGAGGGACAAATGTCAGTGTCATTGGCCAAGCGGGCAACTGGCTCAAAATCAATTACAATGGCAAAACGGGTTACATCTGGAAAAAAGCCACCACTGGAAAAGTCGGTTCATCGTCAAATGGGGCCATGATTAAGGCTGCGCCAATTTTAAAAACCATCAGCCAAGTCGCGGAAAGTTCAACAGAAGGTCGCTTTTGCTACACCTGCGGAGCCGCCGCGCAAAATAGAAATCCAGGCCTTCAGGCAATCCCAAAAGAAAAAATCGCGGGCCTTCAGAGTAAGGCATCACCGTCCGTAAGCAGCAAATCGGCCTGTTATAGCCGCATGATTCTTGAAGGCGCAAAACGCGTTGTTAAATCTAAATATAAGAACAGATCAAAGAGCAATGGTCAGTGCGCACGGGGCATTCGCGATAGCCTCACCAACGCAGGCGCAAGCCGAGGTGGAGGCTTGGGACACGCCGTAGACTATCATTCCAAAGGATCTCTAAAGTCGCTGGGTTTCACCAACATGATTGGCCAGTATACGGCGCAAAACGCACCTCCCGGAGCCGTATTGGTGTTTAGAGGCCCGAATACACCTCAATACCTAAAGACAGGAAAGATGCGAAAACCATACGGAAATTATGTTGGACATGTCACAATTAAGGGTGATGACGGCAAGTATTACACCGATGGCCGAACTGACAAACCCGCGATCGCAAACCGCATCTTGGTCGGGGTTTACATCATGACTCAATGTCGCAATTGCAGCGCTAAAATGAAAAATACCTGTGGGGGCTAGCCATGACAGCATTAAGCATTTCTAAAAACATTTTGACTGTGCTTTTTGTAATGCACGGCTTTGGCGCGTTTGCCGCAGGCAAGTCTGCAGCCTCAAGCCATGCAAAGTGTGGCCCAATCAACCAGCTCTCGAAAAAATTTGAAAATTTGCATTTCGGCAAACCCGAAGACCGAAAACTTGGCGCAAGTCTTGTACAACAGGCCCACAAAATTCTTCAGGAGCGTCTAGACAAAATTCAAAATGGCACCAAAAAGCCTGATGGGTGTGAAACTGAACGCGCTCAGCTGGCATTGGTTGCACTCCCTTATGATGAATTCACACATGTAGCAGAACTTATGGATGCACTGAACTCAGAAGATGGCGGATCAAAGAAGGCACTAGATAAAAAAATGTCTCTCACCCCACAGAGCTGTGAAGCTCAGCTTATGAAGGCCTCTTTGGCAGAGTACAATTGTGCTGGCCAAGGTGAACACTCCGAGAACAATGAGTGCCCCGTTTCAAATTTTGACTACGCAAAATGCATTGCCAATTCTGAAAAGAAAGCCAAGGCTCCGTGCCCAAAAGGCATTCGATCTACGCCTGGCGGGTTGGTGAAGCTTTGATGACTTTGAACTCATTTGCTTTATGGTTGGGATTATTATTTTTATCAATAGGCCACGCTCAAGTTGTCGAAGTCACTGGCCGTGCCGTCAATGTTCGCTCGTCTACAAACTGGCAAAATTCAAACAGTTGGCTGGGTCAGCTCAATGCCGGCGACACTCTTGAAATCGACCACAGCGAGCCGCGGCCTGGGCGCGGTTGGTATAAAGTGAAATACAATGGCCAGACTGCCTACATCAGCGCAAATTACACCCGAATTAACAATTCAGTCAGCCAGCGCGCTCCGGCACAGGCGGCTCAAAAGTACGTCGAAGTGAGCGGCAACGGCATCGCCATTCGAACAGCGCCCGTCTACCGAGGCCGTGCGGGTAGGCAAAGTTATATCACGGCGCTCAAAAAAGGCGAACTGCTTGAGATCGACGATTCTCCGGGGCGAGTGCCTCGCGGCTGGCGAAAAGTAAAATACAACGGCGAGACGGCCTACATCGTCTCGAAATTTTCAACAATCTCTGAACGAAGTCCTGAAACGATAGCGGTAAGTGATCCCGCTGTCAGCCAAGTTGAAGCCTCAACGGCTTCGATCGAAGGCGCCTCTGTGCCCGAAAAAAAATATATTGAGATCAAAGGCAATCGCGTCGGCGTGCGAAACGCCGCCAATACGAGAAACAACAGCCTGCTCACCCGGCTGAATGATGGTGAACTTCTCGAGGTCGATGATTCTGACCCGCCCGCCCCACGAGGTTGGCGCAAAGTGAAGTACAAGGGTGAAACGGCGTATGTGGCCGCCAACTATTCTGGCCAAACCAACAGGACTCCAGAAGTTTTAGCCGCTGCAGAAGGTTCAGCAGTTTCCGGAGTTGGCTCAGAAGCCACTGAGTCGCTTGATCAGGCCAAAGCGGAAGCGATGCAAAAGGCCCCAGCCCAAACTCCTGCTGTGAAAGAAGAAGAGAAAGCCGAAGCCGTCAGAGAAACCAATCAAAAAGATGACCAAGAACCGGATCCGGCGCAGCGAGAAGCCCCTCAAGAAACCGCCAGAACTGAAACCGACAATTCAGATCAAGTGCGAACAGAAGCCGGGCTACAAAATGCACCAAACACGGATTGCGAAAACTGCCGCAATCAAAACTTTGAAGATCTTGAAAAGCTGCTCAACACAAACCGAGGCCTTGTGCAGTTTCCAGTCAAAGAAAACTACATCGGTTTTTGCGGAAGCTTTCACTATATCCCCACAATCCAAAAAGGTGAGCTCGTCGACAACTATGCCACGCCCGCAATGGCCTGCTCGCTTATGGCGCTGATGCAAAAGTGGAAACAGGATGAATGCCCCGACTCGCAAAAAGGCTGCCGCATTCAATTTGGCGATATGTCTCATAAAACTAAATTAAAGTTTGAACCTCATTCAATAGGCGGTCACGGGTACGGAAATTGCGTCGATATTCGCCCTTTTCGAAAAGGTGGCTTTCATAACTCGGCTCAATACTACACTGGTGGCGGCTATGACCAAGCCACCACAGCCAAATTCGTAAAGATGGCCAAAGAGATGGGCGCTGATACGATTTTATTCAACGACCCCGCTTTTCGCGTTCAAACCGGTAAAAATAAAAAGGGCAAGAAATACACCATCATGCCAAAGGCATTTGGCGGCAAAGACTTGGGAGTTTCGTATTCGGGCGGCCACGCCAATCACCTGCATGTTTGCTTTACATCCGGCCCAAAGACAAAAAAGACTTGCGAAAATTTTAAGTATGATGAGAAAACTTGCGGACCACCCATTAGCACCAAAAAGGAAAAGAAGTAGCCTATGCAGAAAAAATTATTCGTGCTCATTCTTTTCGCAAGCCTAAGCCTGACTTCAAATTTGGGCTGGAGCAAAACCAAAACTCCATCTTGCGAAGGCCTAGTTGGCGCCCTCAATATCTATAAAGATGAAATCGAGGGTAAAATCGTCGATCGCTACTCTGAATTTGAGATTCCTGAGGAGTGGAGC
>JBGSQJ010000329.1:0-1794 GCA_041738165.1 Bdellovibrionales bacterium | reverse complement strand
CTTAGTTTTATCTGCCATGGCGTAATCTCGAGGATATTCCATCTCCTGCGCTATGTCATCTTGTCTTTTGGCTCTGAAAACGGTACTCGATTAGGTCATGAGTTTTGAATCTGAAGTGAAACGTCGGCGTACCTTTGCCATTATCTCTCACCCGGATGCGGGTAAAACCACAATCACCGAAAAAATTCTCTATTTGGGCGGCATCATTCGTGAGGCGGGCGAAGTTCATGGCAAGTCTGGCACAAAAAAGGCCACCTCAGATTGGATGGCGCTCGAACAGCAACGGGGCGTCTCGATCACATCGAGCGTGATGCAATTTGATTTTAAAGGGCTGAGAGTCAACCTTCTCGATACTCCAGGCCATAAAGATTTTGGTGAAGACACTTATCGTACATTGATCGCTGCTGATTCGGCTGCGATGTTGATTGACGCGGCCAAAGGAGTCGAGGCGCAAACTCGAAAGCTCTATGAAGTTTGCCGCATGCGCCGGATTCCTATTTTCACCTTTGCCAACAAGATGGACCGGGAAGGTAAAGATCCCCTTGAGCTTATCGATGATGTGGAATCGACCCTTGGCATCAAGTGCTATCCTGTGACTTGGCCAATTGGCATTGGAGATCGTTTTCGCGGCCTTTTTCACCGTGCGAACAAGTCGCTTTTGCTCTATGAAAAGGGCCGAATTGAACCCGAAGTGGTGCCCGTGTCGGGCTGGCAAGATGAAACCATCAAGGCGCGAGTTGGCGAAGAACTGTTCGATAAACTTCAAGAAGAGATGGAGCTTCTCGAAGTGGCCATTGGCGAGCTGACCCAAGATGAATTTTTGCGCGGCGAAGTTTCTCCGATGACATTTGGGAGCGCGAAGCACAATTGGGGTGTGGATTTGTTCTTAGAGCTATTTGCGAACTTCGCACCAGAGCCCAGCCCCAGGGCTTCGAGTAAAGGCGAAGTAGACCCTTTTAGTTCTAATTTTTCTGGGTTTGTTTTTAAGATCCAAGCCAATATGGACCGCAAGCACCGTGACCGGGTCGCATTTTTAAGAATCTGCTCTGGCAAATTTGAGCGGGGGATGAAGGTTCGCCATGTGAGACTCGATCGTGAGCTCCGGCTTTCGTACGCCAATCAGTTTTTGGCCAGGGAGCGCGAGACGGTTGATGAAGCCTATGCGGGCGACATTGTGGGGATCATAGATACTGGATATTTTCAAATCGGTGACACCGTTGTATGGGGTAAAGAATTGGCGTTTGAACCCATCCCGCGATTTTCGCCTGAGATTTTTGGCCGCTTGAGTATTAAAGATCCTCTGAAAAGAAAAACCATGCAAAAAGGAATTCAGCAGCTTGCCGAAGAAGGCATGGTGCAGATGATTTACGAGCCGCAACTCGGCAAGCAAGACCCTGTGCTTGGCGTGGTTGGCGAACTTCAGTTTGATGTTTTACTTTTTCGCCTTAATGACGAATATCGTTTAGATGTGAAACTTGACCGACTGCCATACAGCGCCGCGCGCTGGCCGGTTGACGCGAAAGGTGCTCCTGTTCAAGTTGATCTCAAAGGTGGAGCTAGAGTCTTTGTCGATGAAAATGATTACCCTGTGGTTTTGCTTGAGCAAGAATGGGATTTGAACTGGCTAAAAAAAGAAAATCCCAGTGTCGACTTTCGAATTTCGGCGCCCAGAAAATTCCAAGGTGAATTTCAATGACGCTCGTGATTGGAGTGGCTGGTGGGAGTGGGTCTGGCAAAACGACATTTGCGCGCATGCTGCAAGCTCATCTTGGGGACTCTTTTTGTGCGATTTTA
>JBGSQJ010000238.1:0-7935 GCA_041738165.1 Bdellovibrionales bacterium | reverse complement strand
ACGCTTCGCAAACGAATCGACATCAAGCCCTCGATCTACAGCCGCCTGAACATAAGTCAAGCCATTGGCCAAGGTGAAAGCCACCTCTTGAACAGCCGTGCTTCCCGCTTCGCGGATATGGTAGCCCGAAATCGAAATCGTATTCCACCCAGGAATCTCATCGGTGCAAAACTTAAAGATGTCGGTGATCACTCGCATCGACGGTTTTGGGGGGTAAATAAAAGTTCCCCTGGCGATGTACTCTTTGAGCAAATCGTTTTGAATCGTGCCTTTAAGATTCTTCATTTGAATGCCGCGTTTTTTAGCAACGGCCGCGTAAAGCGCGAGCAATATCCCCGCGGTTGAATTGATCGTCATTGAAGTTGAGATTTTTTCTAATGGAAGGCCATCGAGAAGAATCTCCATATCCTCAAGAGACGAAATCGCCACTCCGACTTTGCCAACTTCTCCGCTGGCCATAACGTGGTCTGAGTCGTAGCCCATTTGGGTCGGCAGGTCGAAAGCCACACTTAAGCCTGTCGTGCCTTTTTCGAGAAGCATTTTGTAGCGCCGATTGCTCTCATGAGCCGAACCAAAACCCGCATACTGGCGCATGGTCCACAGGCGACCACGGTACATATTGGACTGAACTCCGCGGGTAAAAGGATAATCCCCGGGGTCGCCGAGTTTTTGGCCATACTCGCTATCTGAGAGAGAATGCTCTAAGCCGTAATCGTTCTTCAGCTCAATGTGAGAGGTGGTCTGAAACTTGTCTTTGCGCTCTTGAGCCATTGCTAAACTACCTCGATTACGAGGGTTTGGTGAATGTGACGAGCTCTGCCCCAGACTCTACGTTCATGCCCTCTTTGACCAGAATTTCTTTTACTTCGACGTCCGAAGTGGCGCGCATTTCGTTTTCCATTTTCATGGCTTCCATAATCAAAATAGGGTCGCCCGTTTTCAGTTGATCACCGGGCTTTACAAAAATCTTAACGATTTTGCCCGGCATTCCTGAAAACAAATTGGCGCCGGCGCCCATCGAGCCTCCGGCTTTGAGGCTTTCATGCAAAAGCGCCTCTTCGTTGTAAACTTTAAAGGTTTTGTAGGCGCCCCGTGCATAGACCGTGTATTCGGTGCCCTTGTTGATCACATCAACCAGATACGAGCTGTCTTTGAACAAGAAGCTCACAGTGTCATCTAAAAATATATAATCGGCCTTTGAGATATCAAAATAGCGCCAATCTTTCTCGGACTCCCGAAGGCCCAGCTTCCAGTGAGTTTTGGATTCAGATACCGATACTTGATACTTAATGCCCTCTGCTTCGGCTTCAAAATACATAGGCTACAAGCTCCTCATTGCTTTCAAGCGTCCGTAGCGTTTCCATTGACTGGCCACGTTGTAATCGCTCACATCGCGCGACTTACTCTGGATATAGGCCTCGATGGCCGCTGAAATTAAAAATACATCATCGTCTACGAACATAAACAGTTCGCGATGCTTTTTGCCGGCGATTTGTTGATCAATAAACTGAGTGGTGTAGCTGCCATCTAAAAACGTAGGGTGAACCAAAATATTTTTATGGAGCACGATATTACTTTTGATTCCAGTCAGCATGTATTCAGCCAAAGCCCGCTGTAAGCGCTGAATGCACTCTTGCCGAGTCGAGCCCCATACAATGAGCTTGGCGATCATCGGATCATAATAAATTGGAACTTCGTACCCAGGGTAAGCGCAGTTGTCGAGGCGAACAAATGGCCCCTGCGGAAGCCGGTACTTACGAATTTTGCCAGGATTTGGTGTGAACGTGATCGGATCTTCGGCGCAAATTCGAAGCTCGATGGCATGGCCTTTTTGCCGAATGTCTTTTTGAGCAAATGACAAAGGTTTGCCCGAAGCCACGAGAATCTGTTCTTTGACCAAGTCGATTCCGGTTACAAATTCAGTTACGGGGTGTTCGACTTGAAGGCGAGTGTTCATCTCCATAAAGAAGAAATCTTTTGTCTTGTTATCGAAAATAAATTCAATTGTGCCCGCGCCGACGTATTGAATCGACTTGGCCGCCTTCACCGCGACGTCGCCCATTTTTTCACGCACCTCTTGCGGCACCGAAACACTTGGACATTCTTCGATTAATTTTTGGTGGCGCCGTTGCATGGAGCATTCTCGCTCATAAAGGTGAACCACATTGCCATGAGTGTCGCCAAAAACTTGAACTTCAATATGCTTTGGATTCTGAATGAAGCGTTCGATGAAAACCCGGTCGTCTTTGAAATAGTTTTTGCCTTCGCTTTGGCAAGTTCTAAAGGCGCCGGCCAATTCCTTTGGTTCGTGCACAACACGAATGCCCTTTCCGCCGCCGCCAGCAGAAGCTTTTAAGATAACAGGGTAGCCAATGCGATCGGCCTCTATTTCGGCAGTCTTAAGATCAGGTATGGCGCCCTCAGTCCCAGGCACTGTGGGCACTCCGGCTTTTTTCATAAGTTCTCGCGACGCGAGCTTATCACCCATTGCCAAAATGTTTTCGACAGTGGGCCCTATAAATACAAGACCAGCCTTGTTTACGGCTCTTGCGAATTCTGGAGATTCACTTAAGAATCCGTAACCGGGGTGAATCGCCTCGGCTCCCGATTTTTTTGCGACCTCTAATATTTTTTCGATGTTTAGGTAAGACTCGGCGCTCGGCGGAGGGCCAATGTGATACGCCTCATCGGCGAGCATCACGTGTAAACCGTTTCGATCAGCGTCTGAGTAGACCGCCACTGAAGTGATCCCCAGCTCTCTTAAAGTTCTGGTGACCCGAATGGCGATTTCTCCGCGATTGGCTATCAATACTTTTTTAAACATTTCAATTTACCCTTTAAAGCGGAATATTGCCGTGCTTTTTCGGCGGGTTAAAATCGCGCTTGTTCTTAAGCATCTCAAGAGAATCAATCAGTCTCTTTCGAGTCGTGGCGGGCTCAATGACTTCATCAATGTATCCCACTTCAGCGGCCACATAGGGATTCGCAAACTTAGTCTCGTAGTCTTTGGTCAGTTTAGCGCGCTCTGCCGCAGGGTCTGACGCTTTCGTAATCGCGGCCCGCGAAATAATATTCACGGCACCTTCGGCGCCCATAACGGCGATTTCGGCTGTTGGATACGCGAGATTGATATCACCTCTTAAATGTTTAGAAGACATCACATCGTAGGCGCCGCCATAAGCTTTGCGCGTGATGATGGTGATTTTAGGAACGGTAGCTTCGGCGTAGGCGTAAAGCAGCTTGGCGCCGTGAGTGATGATGCCATTCCATTCTTGATCGGTACCAGGCAAAAATCCAGGGACATCGACAAAGGTCACTACTGGAATGTTAAAGGCATCGCAAAACCGAACAAAGCGCGCGGCTTTGACGCTCGCCTCGATGTTGAGGCAGCCTGCCAAAACCTGAGGCTGATTGGCCACGATGCCTACACTTCGGCCATTGAGTCTTGAAAAACCAACGACGATATTTTGCGCATAGGCTTTGTGAATCTCTAAGAAGTAACCTTCGTCGACCACTTTTGTAATCAGCTGAACCACGTCGTAGGGTTTTTTGGAGCTGTCTGGAATAAAAGTGTTGAGCGAATCTTCGGCGCGATCCGGGCGATCTTTGGTCGGCAAGACAGGTGCGTCGTCTTGGTTGTTCGACGGCAAAAAGTTTAAAAGTTCACGAATCATCAATAAACAATTACGATCATCTTCGGTGGCAAAGTGAGCCACACCCGATTTAGCCGCGTGAGTAACGGCTCCGCCCAGCTCTTCTTTTGTGACCTCTTCGTGGGTGACGGCCTTGATCACGTCGGGGCCGGTGACGAACATGTAAGAGGTGTTTTTAACCATAAAAATAAAATCAGTGAGAGACGGGCTATAAACAGCTCCGCCCGCACACGGGCCCATAATCGCACTGATTTGCGGCACCACACCTGAAGAGGTGACGTTGCGTAAGAAAATATCGGCGTAACCACCCAGCGCTTCGACGCCTTCTTGAATGCGCGCTCCGCCTGAGTCATTTAGGCCTATTACGGGCGAGCCATTTTTTACAGCTAGGTCCATAATTTTGATAATCTTGTTGGCTTGTGTGCGAGACATCGAGCCGCCAAATACGGTGAAGTCTTGTGAGTAAACATAAACGATTTTACCATTGATTCGGCCATAACCTGTGACGACTCCGTCGCCAGGAATTTTTTGTTCATCCATGCCAAAGTTGTTGCAGCGATGAGTTACAAAACGATCGATTTCGACAAATGAGCCTGGGTCTAAAAGAACGTCCAGTCGCTCACGCGCGGTTAGCCGATCACCTTGCTTGTGTTTGGCAATTCGGTCGGGGCCACCACCCACCATTGCGGCTTCATTTCGCGCTTCGAGATCTTTGAGTTTTTGCGCGGTGGTTAGGGGTGTTTCTGTCTGCATCTCAATAGCTCCTCGTTTATCAGGCGGCCGGTCGCCATTACGGGTAACTTCGGCCATATAGTCTTGGGAACGGGATAGTTTCTCGAACGTGTTGAATTCCGCAGATCCAGGCCACTGTTCGCTCAACGCCGAGCCCAAATCCCGCGTGCTGAAAAGTTCCGTATCTACGTAAATCTAGGTACCACTCAAAATCTTTTTGGTTGAGTCCGTGTTCGGCGATTTTTTTGACCAGAATGTCATAGCTGTCTTCGCGTTGACCTCCGCCAATAATCTCGCCGTAGCCCTCAGTGGCCAGTAGGTCACAGCTCATGCTGTAGCCCTCTTCGCTTGGGTCTTCTTTCATGTAGAAGGCCTTAATGGCAGAGGGGTAGTGATGCACAAACACGGGTTGATCAAACTTAGAGCTGACGATGGTTTCGTCGGTCGCGCCAAAATCATCGCCGTCTTTAAACTCGGGGTTTTCTTTTAAAATCATTTCGACCGCTTCGCGATAATGCAGCCTTGGGAATGGCGCGATCACTTTGCTGAGCGCGTCCACGTTTCTTTCGATGCTGGCCAGCTCTTCGGCGCGATTTTTTACGGTTCGCTGAACCACGTATTCAACAAATTGTTCGGCCAACTCCATATTGTCATAAAGGTCGTTGAACGCGACTTCGGGTTCTACCATCCAGAACTCGATCAAATGCCTTCGAGTTTTTGACTTTTCAGCTCGAAACGTCGGACCAAAGCAATAGACTTTGCCAAGAGCGGCCGCCGTGGCCTCCATATAAAGCTGACCACTTTGCGAAAGGTAAGCTTTTTCATCAAAATATTGGGTTTCGAATAGAGTGGAAGTTCCTTCACAAGCACTAGGCGTAAAAATGGGAGCGTCGGTCAACGTGAAGCCGCGCCCATCAAAAAAGTCGCGAATGGCTGCAACAATCTCAGCCCGAATTCTTAAGATCGCGTGCTGGCGCTTTGAGCGCATCCAAAGGTGGCGATTGTTCATCAGAAAGTCAGTGCCGTGCTCTTTTGGCGAGATCGGATAGTTCTCGCTTGGTGCCAACAATTTGAGTTCGCGGGCACTGATCTCAAAACCGCCGGGGCTGCGTTTTTCTTCGCGCACCACGCCTTCAACCTCAACGCAGGCCTCTTGGCTTAGCTTTTCAAATTCGGTCAAAGAGTCTTCTGAGCATTCCCCGCGAAAATAAACGCACTGGCATATGCCTGTGCCATCCCGAAGAAGCAGGAACTTAATTTTGCCGCTTGAACGGTGGTTATATACCCAGCCCTTAAGCTTGACGGTTTTACCAACGTGTTCTTTTAAATCAGAGATATAAACTCGCATAACAGGATATCCGGTCTATCACGGCGCCTTGGGGTTGGGAACAAGCGCGCCTAGCACGAAGCGTCAGCGCTCAGAGATAATTTGCTCCAGGGTGGCAAGGGCAGAGGCCATATTGAGGCGGCCCTTTGAGGCATTCAGGTAATTTGCGTCCTTTGTAGCTGATGCATAAAGTGCACGGCGAAGCTCAGCCGTTGTGGCTTCTGGGTGTGCACTTAAGAGCAGAGCCAATGAGCCGGCCACAAAAGGTGTCGCCATGCTGGTGCCGCTTAAGGGGGCGACCGAGTTGCCGGGCACAGTAGAATATATTTCTTGCCCAGGTGCAAAAATGTGCACGCTGTTGACTCCAAAATTTGAAAATTCAGCGAGCAGATCGTGATTGGGGCCGACGGCTCCCACGGTGATTTGGGCCGCCAAATTGAACGAAGCGGGGTATTCTTTAAAGCGGTCGACATTGAGCGCGTCATTGCCTGCAGCCGACACGAACGTCACGCCAACCGTTTCAAGCCCGCCAATCACATCTCGCAATGAGCGTGAACAGAGTGATCCGCCCCAGCTGGCGTTGATAACTCTCGCGCCCTGAGCTACGGCGTAGCGAATGGCCAGTACACCATCTGACATGGTGCCGCCGCTCGAATCTAAAAAGGCAAGTGGAAGCAGGGTTGCATTGGGTGCGATTCCTTGCACGTATCCAGATTTTCCTGCGACCGTGTCGCGGTGATGGGCCGCCACGATTCCAGAAACATGTGTTCCGTGACTCATGTAATCGCCGCGCAGTGGGCGCTTGCCCAAAAAGTCATAGCCCGAGACGTCGTCGACGTAGCCATTGCCGTCGTCATCTTTGCCATTCGTGCTCTTGTCTTTGCCGTCCGCATCCGTTCCGACTTCGCCGGTATTTTTAAACAGCTGTGTGGAAAGTTGAGTGTGATGAATGTCCATGCCCGAATCGACGACGGCTACGATCACGCCTTCGCCGCGAATGCCCTGAGCCCAAACTTTGTCGACCTCAACTCGGGCGGCGCCCCAATTGTCGATCAAATTGCTATCATCAAAGCGAATGATGGAGCGGGGGTTATATGAGGGGCGGACATGGTATTGAGGTTCGGCAAAGTGAATCGAATTTAAATTTTCGGTGACGTATCCCGCTTTGAATTCGTCATCCGAATTGGCCGTTACCACTTCGATTTCGCCATTGACGTGATTGACGATGTACTCGCCCGGCACAACATCGGCCTGGCACTCTTCGCTTGATTTTTCAAAAACAGTATTGGCCGTTTTTTTCTCGGCACAAGCTGAGAGCATGACGAGCGACAGGATTGCGATCCATCCATGTGATCGAGCCATAAGACAATCCCCCTCCTGGAGACCTGAGGCCACGAAACCCCAGTATTGTATTGTCTGTTTGGCGGGAGATTTGGGTTAGTCCAAGAAAGGTTAAGCCTGGCTAATCTTCGCGCTTAAGCGAATTTCTAGACTAAATCGCTAGACCGAAAGTCGAGGGCTAGATAGGTTAGTCTTATGAAAAAAATAATTAAGATTTCTTTGTTGGTCGTGGTTTTGATTCTCGTTGCGTTTGCGATACAAAGCGGCTGGCTCGAACAATTGACCTTTGCCAATCTCAAAGCCCGCCAAGGTGATCTAGAAGCCTACACTCAAGCCAACTGGATGTTGGCTGTTGCGCTCTATTTTTCAATTTATGTTTTAGTGACTTCACTTAGCCTTCCCGGCGCGGCCATTATGACTTTGGCGGGTGGTGCGATTTTTGGTTTGGGCTGGGGAACTCTTGTGGTCTCGTTTGCATCCACCTTAGGTGCGACGCTTTGTTTTTTAGCTTCAAGGTTTTTTTTAAGAGATTGGGTGAGCTCCAAATTTCGAGACACTTACGAAACTGTTCAAAAAGGAATCGAGAAAGAGGGGGCCTTTTACCTTTTCACTTTGAGACTTATTCCGCTTGTGCCTTTTTTCGTGATCAATTTGGTTTTTGGCATGACTCGCATGCGCGCGTCGACCTTTTATCTAGTTTCGCAGGTGGGAATGCTTCCTGGGACATTAGCCTATGTGAATGCAGGAACATCTCTTAGCCAAATTGAATCGCCATCAGGGATCATCAGTGGCCCTGTGCTTCTTTCATTTGCGCTCTTGGCGCTTGTGCCGTGGATTGGAAAATTCATCATTGGATTTATGAGGCGGCGCCAAGTGTACAAG
>JBGSQJ010000166.1:0-8864 GCA_041738165.1 Bdellovibrionales bacterium | reverse complement strand
CTGGAGTGGGACTAGCGAGGGCTTGGCAAGACTCTAGGGCTTTACCATCTTTGTCTTCGCACTTTGGGACATAAACTCTTTGAGTGTGAAACTGGGCCGTAAAGTGAATGCCGTCGTAGTCTTGATTTTCTTCGAGCACAAAATTAAGCGAGGCCACTACGCTTTTAGCGCCTTCAGGTTCAGTCATGTAGGGATTCTCACCGGCGTCTGAAGCGAGGTCGCCATTGCATTCGAGTATAAGCCTCTCGTCAGCGTGGGCGCTCATCGAAACACAGCCAAGCAATACCAAAAAAGTCGAAATCAATTTCATTAGGTCCTCCAAATATTATTTAGTACTGACAGTTAGTACCGTTTTAATACCTTGGGAGCGTCTGTGCCCGAAAGTTATTTTCGATGATTTGATAATCTATTTGTTGATCTATTTGTTGGCGCCTGTTGTTTTCGTGAAAAAATTGCACTCGTTATGAGTTTGGCGGGCCAAGGATTGACGAGACTCACTGGATGAACTCTAAAATCCAGTAAATAAAAACCTAATGACATTTAACCAATCCATCGGAGACCCAAGATGAAATTCGGACTTTTGACAATCTTGTCAGGCTCACTATTCAGCCTCCCCTCTTTTGCATCTCTGCCGTTTAATGTATTGCCAGACGGCATCTATAATTTCACATGTTCCCAGGTTTCTGTAACCAATATCGAAAGCAGGCCGATACGCCGTTCGCTTGTCAGCGAGTCGGGCGTCACAATGGTGGTCTCTGACTACCGATCTGTTCGTGAGCTCACTCAATCTGAATCAGTTTATTCTGACGGATTCAAAACCAAAACCACCTCTATTGAAACTACTCAATATCAGCAGATTTCAAAGAAGATTTGGAAGCTCGATTGGGAAGCGTCTTTTAGCGATGAATGGCAGGCACCAGGCGAAACCTTAAAAGAAACGGAAAGTCTAACTTCAAGTGGGGTTTGGACACAAAGTTATGAGGCACCTTTTATTGTCACCCTCCATAGCCGTAGGGGTGACGAATCTATAGCGAAACCCAGCAATATGGAGGGCACTTTCGAGAAATTGGATGAGGCGACATTCAGAATCACTCAGCAGCAAAGAGAGCCTCGCACGATCGCTGGAACCCAGCTTTCTAATGGCACTATTATTCCTACTCAAACGCGTATGGTTTTCAATCGGGCGTGCACTTACAAAAAGATAGAGTCGCAGAATAAATCCGAGTCGCAGAAATAAGTGCCTGACTGTCGAGTGAGAGCCTGTGGTTACTACTGACTGCGGGCTCGGTCACCGTCCACAGCAGCTACCCTACGATTAGTCTTCACTATAGGGCTGGTAATCGACGAGTGAGTAAAACCCGCAATAGCCCCAGGCTCCAGAGGCAATAAAGTAAAGACCGAGAATGGCCCAAAGTGGCCCGCCGGCCACAGCCCAGGTCACTAAAAACACACCTAAGAAAAAGCGCAGGATTCTATCCCACCATAAGACGTTTTTCTTCATTTGAGACACACTCTACAGGTCGACCAAATGATCGACAAATTCTTGAACAATTGGCCCATCGCGCAAACAGGAACAAATAGAGGCAGGACTAGATCAAAGGCCGTGGGGAAAGGGCTGATAAAAACCGATACACAATACTGATGGGACGCATTTTAATCGTCGACGATGATCCAGATATACTCAAGATCACCGACCAGGTCTTAACCGGGGTTGGCCACACGGTATTTGTGGCTGAAGACGCCCTAAGGGCCATCGACATTTTAAACGTGGCCGACTTTGACCTGCTTATTTCAGACGCCAATATGCCCCACTACTCGGGCTTCGACTTGATCAACACAGTCAAAGCCAACGTGCGATTCAAAGATCTGACCATCGCCATGCTCACGGGGCTTCGCGAACGCAAAGACGTCGAACGTGCACTTGCCGCAGGAGTTGACGACTACATAGTCAAACCTCTTGATCCGCTTTTGCTCATTCAAAAGGTGGATTCTTTATTTTCAAAAAATCCTCCGGCTCAGCACCCAGAAATTTCACTGGCGGGCTCTACCCTAGCACAGGGAACCATGTATCGACCCATGCAGGTCGAATCGGTTTCTGAACTTGGCCTCAAAGTGATTTCGGATGTGCTCCTAACAGTTGGCATGATCGTTGAGATGGATTCAGACTTTTTTAAGTCGATCGGCAGCGAACCACCGCCCATGAAAGTGCTCAGTGTAGAAAAACTCTCAAATGGTTCTGTGCGAGCTCAGTTGATCTTTATGGGCGCTAGAGAAGCTTTCTTACAAAAAATAAGACGTTGGCTCTACTCACACGGCGCGAGCCAGAAAAACGCGGCCTGAGGTAAATGAGATGCATATACTTTTAGCTGAAGATGACCCAAGTATATCGGTGATAGCAAAACTGAGCCTCGAGCGCTTGGGTGGTCACACCGTGCATGTCGTGTCAGATGGCGAAAAAGCTCTGCAGCAAGCCCTGACAAATTCTTTTGACCTGATTTTGCTCGACGAAATGATGCCCAAAATGAATGGACTAAAAGTCTGCCAAGCCTACAAAACGCAAACTTCAACTCCTAAACCCGTGATATTCTTAAGCGCGAAGTCGCAAGACTCGGACATCAAAGAGTTTCAAAGTCACGGCACAGGTTTTATCCCGAAGCCATTCGACCCGATGCAACTCGAGAGTATGATTCAAGAGGTCCTCAAAAACATGACGAGCAAAACCGCATGAACTCAATTCGGCTTCGACTTCTCGTTATGTTGACCGTTCTTTTGGGAATCACAGGCGGTTTGGGCTATGAATCTTATCGCACCTTCAACCGTGTGAAAGACATGAGGCGAAGCCTCGACATCTCCTACCTACTCAGAGAGAATGCGTGGCAAAGTCACACGCTCAGCGCGAAATCTACACAACTCAAACAAATTGAAAAATTGCGCAGCCGGGTGACCGAGCCTCAACGACTTTTGGAACTTTCAAATCTGATTCAAGCCGCCAACTCTGGCAATCCACGCCTTCTTAGCGCTAGACAAAAGACATTTATTAAGAACGAGGCCGAATTTCAACGCTACACTCGTAAGCAGCTCTCTTACATGGAGCAACGCTTGCTGTACTTTGGCTCGCTCGTGTTTTTAACCCTGTGTTTTGGCTTTATTGGTCTACAACTCGTTTTGCATCGAAGTGTGATTCGGCCCCTCGATCAGCTCTCGCGCAAAATGGTCGACTTTCTACATGACCGCTACACTTACCAGTTTAGCGTGCCTTCAAACGACGAGATCGGTCAAATGCAAGCCACATTCAATTCGTTGGCCCAGCGAGTGCTCGCGAACGTCGAGCAGCTTCGAACATTGGACCAAGCCAAGTCTGAATTCTTAAGCATCGCCTCGCACGAGCTGCGCACACCTTTGACGTCAATTAAAGGCTCGCTCAGCCTTATGCGTTCAGGGATAGTTGGAAAAATGAACGAGATGGCCGAAAACCTTTTGGGCATTGCTGAGACCGAGACCGATCGACTTATAAGGCTCATCAATGACATTTTGGATTTAGCAAAAATCGAAGCACGAAAATTGCCTCTTCATCAAGAATGGAGCTCACTCAATGAACTCGTTTCGACCTCTATTCAAAGTCTCAATGGATTCGCGCAGCAAGCCGGGGTCAGACTCGAAATGGATGCGACCGCGCCAATTGAAACGTACATGGACCGAGACCGTATTCAACAAGTGATCACCAATTTGATGTCGAACGCGATCAAGTTTTCACCAGAGAGCGGAGTTGTCACCGTGCGATGTTCAATTGATGATAAAAACCGAATATTGATTGAGGTCAAAGATCAGGGGCCCGGAATTGCTCCTGAAGATCAAGAAGCCATTTTCCAAAAGTTCAGACAAGCGAGTAGCGACCGAAATCCTCTTGTTAAAGGCACTGGCCTTGGACTCGCCATCGCAAGAGCCCTAGTCGAACAGCATGGCGGCGAAATTGGGCTGAGTTCACAACCTGGAAACGGCAGCATTTTTCATTTCTCAATGCCTGAGTGGCGCTACTCTCGAAATCTTAAGAACGAGGCCCATGTATGAGTTTTTCTGACCTGCTCAAGACACTGCGCGAAGACTATTTGCACTCCTTGCCAGAGAAAATCAGCGACATTCGAGGGCAAATTTCAAAGCATGACAAAGCCGCATTGCAAAGCAGCTTTCACAAGCTCAAAGGCACAGGCAGAACCTACGGCCTGCCAGAGGTGAGTGAGGTTGCAGAAGCGGTCGAGAGTGTTTGCATCCACTCACCCGAACACGCCGTATTGGCTTCAGAGCAAGGCGCACAGGTGCTCGAAGACATCGCCTTGGCCTACTCTTCAGAAGTCGAGTTCTCACTGAGTAAAGATCCAAGGTTTTCTCGTATCCGTCAGCTTCTTTCGCCCACTCAGCAAGCTGCATAGCGCTTGCCTTTTCTAGTCTCTATTCACTAAAGTATGGGGATTAGGAGGCCAGAGCCATGCTCCACCCCGATCACCTCGATCAACTCAATGCGATTTTTGACAAAGACCGTGTGCTCACCGACGCCGGCAGCCTAAAGGAATACGGCCGGGATTGGACCAAAAACATCGAGCCCAAACCTTCGGTGATCGTGTTTCCTAAAAGCACCGATGAGGTTGTACGGCTAGTCAAAATGGCCATCGAACAAAAGTTAGCGCTCGTGCCTTCGGGGGGACGCACTGGACTTAGTGGCGGCGCCCTCGCCCAAAATGGTGAAGTCGTCGTTTCGTTTCAAAGAATGAATAAGATTTTGGATTTCAATTCAACCGACCAGGTCGTCACTGTCGAGTCTGGCGTGATCACTGAATCCGTTCAAGACTTTGCCAAAGAGCAGGGGCTTTATTTTCCGGTGGACTTCGCCTCACGTGGTTCAAGTCAAATTGGCGGAAACGTGGCCACAAATGCAGGCGGAATCAAAGTGCTGCGCTATGGGTTGACGAGAAATTGGGTGAGCGGGCTTGAAGCGGTCACCGGAACCGGCGAGGTTTTGAATTTGAACAATTCTTTGATTAAAAATGCCACGGGCTATGATTTAAGGCACCTTCTCATTGGCTCAGAGGGCACTCTCGCGCTCATCACCAAAGTCACGCTAGCCTTAACTCATCCGCCGAAAGAACCCTTGGTCTTTTTGTTTGCTGTCGAAGATCTCAGCGCCGTGATGAAAGTCTTTGATATTTATCGCGCCAAGCTGCCTATTTTGGCGTTTGAAATGTTCACCGAGCTCAGCCTCAAGTATGTTTTGAAGCATCACACAGACCTCAAGCGCCCACTCGATTCTTCTCATCCTTATTACCTGCTTGTGGAACTTGAAGGACTTAACGCCTCGGTTGAAGAAGAGGCCATGGCCCTTTTTGAAAAAGGCCTCGAGATGGGCCTGATCCAAGATGGAACGATGGCGCAAAGTCCATCTCAAGCCAAAGATCTGTGGCGGCTTCGAGAAGACATCAGTGAGGCGACCGCCCCCTATTCACCCTACAAAAACGACATTTCAGTTCGCATTTCAAAGGTGCCCGAATTTTTAACTCAGATGAGTGATATCTTGAACAGAGAGTATCCCGATTTTGAAGCATGCTGGTTTGGTCATATCGGAGATGGCAACCTGCACATCAACATTTTGAAGCCAACCGATATGTCGAGCGCTGAGTTTGTTAAGGCCTGCCAAAAGGTCGACGACAAGATGTTCGGCATGATTGAGAGCTTGGGCGGAAGTGTGTCAGCTGAACATGGAGTGGGCTTAACAAAAAAACCATTTTTGCATCACACGCGTTCAAAAGCCGAAATCGCAATTATGAAAGGGATCAAGCAGACATTTGATCCCCATGGCATTTTGAATCCAGGAAAACTTTTTTAGCTAATTTTTAAGGCTTATCTTTAGCGCCTATTTACTAGAAGTGCCGTCGCCCTCAGCGGCTGCGCCACTGCCATAGGATTGCCCTAATGCCGTTTTCAAATTGTCATCGGCTGCCGTTCGGCACGAACTGTCTTTACAACACTCTGACAGAACGGACATGCTGATCATCGAGTTCTCAAGCGGCATACCGATGTTTTCGATGGCCGACGGGCTATCGGGCCTCAGCTGAGCCTCGAGCTCGTTGTGATTTTTAAGAGGCGTTTTTTGAGTGCACGCTTCGTTTTCACAAATCCAATAGTGAAATCGTTTGAAATCATATGGCTGGTAGATTCCGAGAACTCCATCAAACACGGGGCGCCCATCGGCCGTTTGTGAGGGTTGATACTCCGCTATGACTTTTTTAATTCCGCTCTCACCAAAAAGCCCTGAAATCTCAAAGCGTGTTGAACTTTGTGGCGTGATTGAAAAACTGCGGCTCTCGTCGCTGGACTTATATTCAACTGGAGCTAGTTTTTGTAAATCGCAGCGAATGGGATTTGGCTTGTAATAGGATTCAAGCCATGAATTCGACGGCAAAATTTCGCGCGAATGCTTGAGCATCGTGGTGACGTAGGTTTTTGCATCCAAGACGCCGTCCATCGTGTAGTAATGCAGAGCCGTTGCGTTCAAGGCCAGATCATTGTCACTTTGAGCATTCGCTTCAGGAAACAAGACCTCAAACAACGCACTCTTTTTCGAGTTCTTCTGCATCAAATCTTTTAAAAAGTCTCGAATAGAACCGGATGGAGTTTCGCCGCGGTACACATAGAAATTTCCGTTCAAGAAAATCGTCAGTGGCTTTGCATAAAGAACCCTAGAATCGACCAAAAGCTTTTTCTTATCAAAAAGTAAGAAGCCGCCAGGAACCTCTTTGAGTGTCCAAGATTTCCTGGGCCTCCAAGTTTTCTTTAGGCTCTCCATCCATTTTTTATCTTCTTTGTTCAAAGTTTTTTCGATGAGCCGATCAAGACAGGGATTGTTCTTTGCGGATTTTAAGAGAACGTCTTTGCTATGGCAGCTCAGCGCCTGCACCGGCTCTTCGACAAACGCCGCTAAAATCACCAATGTCGCCCCTACCGCCAAAAGCGCCGCTGACTTTGTCATATCCCTTACTCCCCATTTGCACTCACCTAACATCGATGCCTAATCGCGCAAAGCTAATTGATCACTCTCGTTTTGATAGAAGTTTTTAAACCTGAAACACTTTTTTCGAGCCCACTTAGGTTTGAAACGCCTTCCATATCCACTATCACGTAGCCAATTTCATTGTCGGTCGAGAGGTACTGAGCACGAATATTCACACCGGCCGCCGAGACGATGGCGTTGAGCTGACCTAAAACCCCAGGCACGTTGGCGTGTACGTTGATCAACCGAACCGAATTCGCAGGGCGCGGAGGCACACTGAGCTGAGGAAAGTTCACAGCTCCTAAACTAACGCCATCTTTTAAAAACTGATTCAAACTGGCGCTGACCTCAAGGCCAATGGCCTCTTGGGCTTCTTCGGTGCTTCCACCGATATGAGGCGTGAGAATCACGTTTTTTAGACCCTGAAGTTCAGATACGAATGGTTCTTCATTGTTTTTCGGTTCGTCTGGAAATACGTCTACTGCAGCTCCGCCCAAGACACCTTCTTTGAGCGCTCGGCTAACAGCCACAATGTCCAATACAGTTCCACGAGAGGCATTGATCAAAAAAGCACCTCTACGCATCCGGGCCACCTCGTTGACCCCGATCATCAATTGGGTCATTGGCGTTTCTGGTACATGCAAAGTGACGAAGTCTGAATTTTCTAAAAGATCATTGAGCGACTCGGTTGATCGTGCATTGCCAATGGGTAGCTTTTTAACAATGTCGTAATAGAGAACTCTTAAGCCCAGCGCTTCAGCTAGCACGCTGACTTGGCTACCGATGTGACCGTAGCCGACGATGCCCAAGGTTCGGCCCCGAACTTCATGGGAGCCATGCGCCGATTTTAACCACTCACCCCTGTGAGCGGCAGAGTTGACATCGCCAAGCTTACGGCTGAGCGCTATCATCTCGGCCAAAACCAATTCGGCCACACTTCTCGTGTTACTATAGGGCGCGTTAAAGACGGGAATGCCCAACTTATTGGCAACTTCCAGATCCAGTTGATTGGTCCCTATGCAAAACGCGCCGATTCCAAGCAAATGAGTGTTTTTCTCTAAAACAGAGCTGGTGACCTGGGTCTTTGAGCGAATCCCCAAAACGTCGAAGTTTTTTAGCTGAGCTATCAGCTGATTCTCGCTCAATGCGCCTTTTTCAAGGTGGACCTCGAAACCCTCAGAACGCAACGCGCTCACGGCTCCGGCATGAACATTCTCTAGTAAAAGTATCTTAAATGACATGTTCTTAGCGTATCCCGGTTCCTAGACGTTGTCACATCGACTTTGGCTGGTGTATCCCTATTGGTCCAAAGGTGGTTTAAGAGAGTGAAACAACTGACAGTCATGGTCGTCGATGACGACGAACTCGTCATTCAATCGGTGAAACTGGCGCTGCCCGAACAGTGGCGCATGATGGCGTGTCAACGTCCCAATGATTTACCTGAACGAGGGTTTGACGCCGCTCTGGTCGATATCCACCTGACTGGCCAACTTGGCCGAACCGAGGGCATAGAGGTGATTCGGCAACTTGCCCTTCGTCATGCTCACCTTGAAATTATCGCTATGTCGGGCAATTTGGACCGCCAAATCATGGAGCAATGCCTAAAGGCTGGAGCCTCGAGATTTTTGGCCAAGCCGCTCAGCCTCGATGAAATGCGGCTGACATTGAGCAAAATTGAGGCGCTTTTTCAGTTGCAAGGTGCGCAGACTCGGCCCTCGCTACATGGCCTGCGCTGGGTCGGATCAAGTGAAGCCTCTAGTCAAGTTCAACGGCAAATTGCTCAGCTCCGAAACGAAAATGGCCCTATTTTAATTGAGGGCGAATC
>JBGSQJ010000144.1:0-3822 GCA_041738165.1 Bdellovibrionales bacterium | reverse complement strand
GTGTGCTCTTCCGATCTTTGATGAGAATTGCCCAAAGATCCGGTAAAAAAGCGATGGTGCTTTTGACCAATATGAACGAGCCCCTCGGGCGTTTTGTCGGCAATTCGCTCGAGGTGCAAGAGTGTCTCGATATTTTGAATGGCGCGCCTTCTCCAATTCAGGGCAAAGGTTGGAACGACACCCGTGAGCTGACCTTGCAGATTTCTTCTCGCATGCTTTTGCTGGCCGAACTTTGCAAAACTGTCGAAGAGGGCTACGAAATGTCTGATAAAATTTTAAAGAGTGGCTTGGCCAAATCCAAATTCGATGAAATCTGCAAAGCGCAAGGTGCTGACCTAAACATTCCTCTTGAAAAAGCCGAAACTCAATCGCAGGTCTTAGCAGAGCGTGACGGATTTATGAATTACAAGAATTGCGCCGCAATTGGACTGAGCGCGATTCAAATCGGTGCAGGACGGTTGAAACAAACGGACAAACTCGAGTTGTCTGCGGGCATCGAGGTGCTTCGCGAACAAAGAGCGCCTGTGAAAAAGGGTGATCTTTTGTTTACGCTTCACCACTCAAAAAGCCGAGACCCTTCAGCGGCGCTGGCCGAACTGTCGACGGCCTTTGAAGTTTCAAGCCAGCCCCCTGAACGCTCACCACTCATATTGAAGGTCATACATGAACAATGAGATTTCTAAACAGATAGCCAAGTCGGTTGCTTATGTGCGCTCCCGATCAGATATAAAACCCAAGCTGGGCTTGGTGCTCGGCTCGGGTCTAGGTCAGCTCGTCGAATTGGTGAGCCATCCTGTGAAGATTCCCTATTCAGACATACCCCATTTTGCGGTGAGTTCCGTGCAAGGCCATGCCGGACAACTCGTTTTAGGAACCATGGCCGATCTGCCCGTTGTGATTATGCAAGGCCGACTGCATGCCTATGAAGGTCATTCGCTCGAGCAAGTGGTGCACCCCATTCGAGTCATGAACGAGCTCGGCGTTCGCGCCGCCGTTTTGACCAATGCGGCTGGCGGTCTCAAGTTAAAAATGAAACCAGGTGATTTTATGTTGATTGACGACCAAATCAATTTGACTGGAGTCAATCCGCTATGCGGGCCCAATTGGGACAAAGGCCCGCGCTTTGTCGATATGACAAAACCCTATGACCCCCTGTTGACCAAGGCGATGAAGAAAGCTTTTGATTTGGCCAAATGCAAAACTCACCGAGGCGTTTATGTAGGAGTGATGGGACCGACATATGAAACCGCGGCTGAAATCAAATATTTTGCTCGAATTGGCGGCGGCGCCGTGGGGATGTCGACTGTCTTTGAAACCATAGCGGCGAGGCATATGGGTTTGAGAGTCGTCGGCGTGAGTTGTATCACCAATCTCGGAACAGGATTATCTAAGAAAAAACTCGATCATGACGATGTAAAAAAAGTGGCTGGTCAGGTTGAAACAAAATTCGCCAAGGCTATTTTTAACTTTATCAACGAGTACAAAAAGTTAAAATGACGACGACCCTCATTCGCGGCGGACATCTCGTCACCATGAATTCAGAGCGCGAGCACTTTTTCGGCGATCTGCGCATTCAGGGTGAAAAGATTGTCGAAATCGGTCGATCGCTTGGGCCAAAGCCTGGCGAACACATCGTGAGCGCTGAAAACTGCTTTGTCATTCCTGGGCTAATTCAAACTCACACTCATCTTTGCCAAACTCTTTTTCGCGGAATGGCCGACGATCTTGAGCTGCTCGATTGGCTTAAAATGCGAATTTGGCCCTTTGAAGCCGCTCACACGCGAGATTCACTAAGGCATTCGGCGCGGCTTGGGCTGCTCGAAATGCAGCTTTTAGGTACCACGTCCATTTTGGATATGGGCACAGTTCGAGATCACGATGTGATATTTGAAGAGGCACGCGCATCGGGGATGCGTTACTGGGGCGGCCCATGTTTCATGGACCGCAAAGATTCATCCGGGCCTTTGCATCGCGATCTTAAATCGAGCCTAAATGAGGCTGAGTCATTGATTCGTGAATGGCATGATCCGAATTCATTGGTTCAATTTGCAATGAGCCCCCGATTTGCCATTTCATGCTCAGATAAAATGCTGCGTTCAGCAGCTGAAATGGCCCAAGATAAAGATCTGATCTTTCACACTCATGCCTCCGAGAACAAATCTGAAGTGAACTTGGTCAAAAAGCGCACCGGGCTGGACAATGTCAAGTATCTCAAGAAGGTCGGGGCGCTCGGTGAAAAGACGGTGATTGCACACGGAGTGCACCTCTCTAAATCAGAACTCGGCGATTTGATTCTGCATCGCTGCGGGCTCTCGCATTGTCCGAGCTCCAATCTTAAGTTGGCGAGCGGAATCGCTAATCTCGCGAGATATCTCGAGCTGGGTTTGAAAGTCGGTCTTGGCGCCGACGGCGCCCCTTGCAACAACATGATGGATCCGTTTATGGAAATGCGGTTGGCCGCATTGCTACAAAAACCCCTAAATGGCCCGACTTCTATTCCCGCCATAATGGCCTTAGAGCTCGCCACAATCGGGGGTGCGGAGGTGTTGAACCTTGAGGCTAAGATCGGGTCCCTTGAGACCGGCAAATTGGCCGACGTGGTCATCGTATCCAGAAACCACCCGAGCGTCGCAACGGTCACCGATCCTTACTCGGCCTTGGTTTATTCATGCAGTGGCCGCGACGTTCTTCATGTGTGGACCAATGGACGCCGCATTGTTGACCGGGGCCAACATATGCTGATCGATGGCTCCGAAACCATCGCTAAATCAAAAGAGAGTATGAAGGCATTTTTGATTTGAACTTTTTCGACTTGAGTACCACCATATTTAGATAGCTTTTTGAATTTCAACTAAGGATGGCACCATGAAGAGGCTTTTGTTCGCTATCGTATTTTTTGCCGGCGTTTCTACCGGTTGTTCATTGTTTTCGCGTCGATCAGATGACAAGCCAGCAGAAATTGCGCGCGAATCCGTAGACAACGCTGAGCAAGCTCATGACCAAGCCAAAGATCAAGTCGATGCGTATATGGAGCAAGCCAAGGATATGGCCCACGCGGCGGGCGAACACGCATCTGGTTGGAGTTATGATGGCCTGACCGGCCCCGATCACTGGGGCGAGCTAAAGCCTGATTACGCGCTTTGCAAAGATGGCAAGAAGCAATCCCCTGTAGATTTAAAATGGTCTAAGCCACGAAAGGGCGGAACGATCAAATTGAACTATAAATCCGCAGATGGAAAAGTCGTCGACAATGGCCACACGGTTCAGGTGAATGTGGCTCCCGGCAACAAGGCCATGATTCGCGGCCAAGAATATGAACTGGCTCAGTTTCACTTTCATTCATCGAGTGAGCACACGCTATCTGGAAACGTTATGCCGATGGAAGTTCACTTTGTGCACAAAAACAAAAAAGGTGGATTAGCTGTGATTGGAGCCTTCTTGATCGCCGGCGATTCTAATCCCGAAATTGATAAGATTTGGAATCATGTTCCGCAAGCCAAAAACGAAGAGGCTAGCGCGGGAGAAATCAATCTCAAGGCCCTTTTGCCCAAAAAACAGACTTACTATCAATATACGGGTTCGCTCACGACTCCGCCTTGTACAGAAGGGGTCAATTGGAACGTGATGAACACACCCATCACTCTTTCAAAAGAACAGATCTTGGCGTTCAGAGCGCTCTACTCGATTAACAATAGGCCCGTTCAGCCGCTCAATGGCCGAAAGGTCTCGAACTACTAGTTTTAGGTACACGGTTCATTTTCCGTCATGCAGCGCATGACGGAAAATGAACCGTGTACCTTTGGGCCCCATTTCGTCTATTTC
>JBGSQJ010000100.1:0-1837 GCA_041738165.1 Bdellovibrionales bacterium | reverse complement strand
TGGCGAGACCCAAAGACCGGATTTCGAGGCTCGATCAACTGCTGTACCTAGGTCAGAACAGACTATTGGCACGGATTCTGTAGTGAAACCTCCTATCTGCACTTCAACAGGAGAATTGTCGATGCGAGGCTCGTATACAGCATTATTTGCAACGGTTTTTGTCAATATGTATACCAGTTTTGGCCACGCCACTGATACCCTAGATCGTCCACTTCAGAAAATACCGGCACCTTCTAGGCCAATAAATATACAATTTGACACCTGCGAGAGTCGAGTCGACTCGACTCACTTCGTGATGAACCTTTGAGAATTGAGTCGCACCGCTTGGTATTGAAAACACTCTCGTCATCTCAGGTCGACGAAATTCAAGATTTGGTTACGGACCCTGAAATCTTTCAAAATTTTTATTGCTCACGATTTCAAATAGATTAAGAATCCTTTGTTTGTAGAGCGAAACTCGGAGTTCAAAAATTCATTTCTTCGATTAAAGAAGAAAAAGGGTCGTCCGTCACTCTTGTCGCTGTAGACAAGAGCACCCATAGAATAGTGGGCTTGGGAAGCTTATACCAAATGAACCGAGCCGGCTGGCGAATTGGCTACGCAGTGAATTCAAGGTATCGAAGGCAGGGATATGGAAGTGAAATCGCTGAAACACTCATAGGCTTCATCCGAAGGGTCGATGCGACAGGTTCAATAGATGGATTGGTTTTGACCTCGAATACAAAATCCCAAAACCTTTTGAAAAACCTTGGTTTTGAACTTCAAGAAGATCGATTCATCTTTTCTGTCGAAATCGACAACTGGATAAAAAGATACCGATTGGTCGACTGATTGGGTGAAAGGGGTCTTGCGGCGCCAAATCGAATGCCTCTTGTGGCGCTCACCATCTCTTTGTAGCTGTCCCATTTACTTACAATGAGCCATGCCGCATCATCAAATTCACAAACCGCAATTGTATCCAAAATTTGCGTTGCCCTTTAGGGTCTCCATTTTTGGGAGTCGAATCACAGGTGAAAATGAGCATTGAATCTGGTGGGCAAGTTTCATTGGCCAAGACCGACATCGGTGCTAATAAAAGTACAACGCGTCTACAAGAATTTGTATTTTCTCTCTCGTAAATTTGTTGAGTAGATAAAATTCAAAACCTGCCACGGAATTGTATCGGGAACACACCCGCTAAATCATTTTCCATCGATCTAGGCAATTCAAGTTTAAAAGGTTCGGAGTTTGCCCTAGAGCCCAATTTGCGCAACTCGTTCCGTCAAAGGATTGCCTTCGAAATTTGACTATGGGAGATTTCGAACATCAGATGTTGATCTTTTTTTACCAATGGGACCCTAGCTGCAATGGCGAATTCTGAGAGAAATGGTGAAGTCTACTGCGTGGCACCCTGGGTGCATCTTCACATTTGGCCAAGTGGCAAAACCTATCCCTGCTGCATGACTCCACCAGACCAACCGGTTGGAGACCTCTCTAAACAAAACCTAATGGACGTTTGGAATGGGCCAGAAATGCGAACCATGCGCCTTAATATGATCAACCAAACTCCTTGCACACAATGCGTGCGCTGTTACGAAATCGAGTCGCTGGGAGCCACTTCTTATCGAGACTATTTTGAACGGCATTACAGCTCTCACTTGCCACTAGTTGAAACCACTAAACCTGACGGATCTGTCGAAAAACTAAATTTGGCCTATATTGACATTCGATTTTCAAATATTTGTAACTTCAAATGCCGAACTTGCGGCCATCAACTAAGTTCAGGCTGGTACGACGATGCGCTCAAACGCGACCCTAATCTTAAAGGCCCTAAGAAAATTGAACTTAAAAACAATAA
>JBGSQJ010000119.1:0-7716 GCA_041738165.1 Bdellovibrionales bacterium | reverse complement strand
CTTGGGCCATTGGGTATTCCAGGCCGAGTGATTGTGTGTACGAAGTCAGGAATTCGGGCGGCAGTTGGCGTACTCAATCAGTTTTGCAAAAAAATTAAAGTGTCGCGCATTCTTGTTGGATCGCATGCGCGAAAGGGAATTGAGCGGTGGTGGCTTGGAAGTTTTGCCGAAACTTTGATTTTATCTTCAAAAATATCAGTTCAAGTTTTTCACCCAGGCATCAAAATCAAGCCTGCGGTTAAACGCATCGTCGTGCCAATTGATTTAGCGGCTAAGAATCAAAAGTTGCTAAAAAATGTGGTCGAAGTCGCAACTCTCGCCAATGCCGAAGTGACGTTGTTTTACAAAGAACCCAATCCGCTCGACCCCATAGTGCAGCAGGGTGTGTATGCGTTAGGTGGGGGCTGGGTGAGTTTGCAGTCTTTTTTGAGTGATGAGGCCGGCAAAACTGCAAAGAAGCTCAAGGCGATTGCGGACCAGTTGATCAAAGCTGGAGTTTGTGCAGGTTATGAGTCCGACTCTTCAGTTTTGGATTTGGTCAGTTCCATTGTCGAATGTAGTAAGAAGAAGGACGCCGATTTGATTATGGTCAGCACTCAGGCGGGACCCGTAGGGGCCGCTGTTCTGGGCAGTGTGTCGCGCGGACTCGTTCGGCACGGTGATTTTTCTGTTCTTGTTTTGCACTAGCGCCGAGGGACAGATTACGTTTTACATTTTTTTAAGAATTCAGCGCCGCAAAAGAATTGAGACCAGAGTAACGTCTTGAATTTCTTTGTCTTCTCATATTGAGACGGGCATCGCCGCGGCTCCAACCGTAACCTAGCCGATAGACCTATTGTATGGTTTATCGCTTTGGAATTGGTTTGTCGGCCGCGGCAGTCTCGCTTTTGGTGGGATGCTCGCCTATGAAATCCAATCGCACCGTGCCTCTATCTAGCTCGTCGCCATCAATCCTTGAAGAGGTTCCGGCATCGGGCGACACGCCTCAAAACTCCGAAACTGGAGAATTGCCGCCCGACCAGGTCGATCAACCCTCTCCACCTACTGACGATGGCTCTTGGCCAGGTTTAAAGGTCTGCACGAATTTGGATTTTTCGGGAATATCGTGGTCCACTCAGGTGCCTCCAGATGAGCGAGATCAGTTTGCCGTTTCTTTAGATCTAAGCGGCGGCTTTGAAGGTCCAAATGGTTGGTCCAACCTAAGCAATAACTTTGATGGTCAGGGCGTTTCGATGGGCCTGCTGAATCAGAATTTAGGTCAGGGGTCATTGCAGCCCATTTGGCTCGACATGCGAAGCCTGGCGCGCGAACGCATGCGCAGCGTATTTGGCGATTCTAAATTCAATTCGGCGTCCGCGATGCTCGACAAATGGTCTGCAAAGACCAGTACCTCTAGCTTGATCAATATTTCAGATTACGGTTTTTCTTCGCTTGATGACCCAGAACTCGTGGCTCAAGAGCTTGATGTAGATCCGCTCGATTTGCAAGAGACCGAAATTGCACTTCTGGCCCACAATCAAGAGTCGGTGAATTGGGCGGTCGCCAACTTGTATTCAGGCAGTAAGTTTAAATCGGACTGGTCCAAAGGTTTAAAGGATGTATCCATCACTCCGGAGTATCGAAGCCTACAGGTCAACAGGGCCGAAAAAATTCATAAATCGGCGTTGAGCCTGATGAAGACTTACGGAATGTGGCAATTTCGCAGCTATTTGTTCTTCTTTGATATCATGGTTCAAAATGGGGGCATCTCGTCGACTCTAAAGGCAAAATATTTCGATTGGCTCAAAACTCACAGTTCAGCCTCTGAAACCGCCAGATTGACTCAGCTCTTGGCAATTCGACTCACAGTCGTTCGAAAGCAATATGTAGAAGATGTGCGATCCAGAAAGATGTTAACCATAACCGGTACCGGGACTGTTCACGGCGCCAAATACAATCTAGAAAAAGACTACTGCATTGATCTCTCTAAAGTCTTAGGCCCACAAATAACCGGAACGTAGATAGGGCTCAAGCGAATTTGCATCTCACCCGAACCTAAAACTCATAGTTAAAGCTAATACTAAAGCGAGGCGTTTTGCCGAGATGAGGTGGCACTTCGTGTCTCATCCAGCTTTCGAAAATCACAAAAGAGCCGGCCGCTGGAGAAAAGGTCAAATAGGGCTGCTCGGCGCGCGGGGCGGTTGGCTTGCGTCCTGGATTATTCATAAACATGTTCAGCCGCGGGTCTTCAATTCGAAGAGGTGAGGCCTGCTTTGGCGCATTCAAATAGTAAACTCCGCTGATGAGGCTCATTGGATGATTGTGTGAGGTGTGGTGGCACCCAGTGCCCATACGATTGGCCCAGCACGTGGTCATTTTCACTTGCTTAGGGTTCACTTGCCAATTGAGCCGACTTAGATATTTGAGCATGTGTTTTTTAAGTCGGCTCTCGAGTTCAGCAAAGTTGGGTGAGGTGTGGTGAAGCTGGCAATACGAGGCATAAGTCGAAAATCCATTTTTATAATTTTCTTTGCTCCAATTCACGCCCTCAGTGTCGATCTCTTCGAGCTGGCCAATTTCTTTGATCAAGGTTTTGTTCAAAGTTCCATACAACTTTGGCGGCAATCGTCCGTGCATCACAAATGAGGGAAATGAAGTTAAAATCATGTGTTCTAAGATCTCACCAAAGCTCAAAAAATGAGTCACATAACGCTCTGTGAAACTTTCAATTTGGGCGATGAATTTTTAACTATTTGAATGTGCGTTATTTTTGCAAAATCCTATATTCGCTTCTAATTGCACAGAGTCATTTGAGCAAGAATTTCAAAAACATCGGTTGATGAGAGTCATAAGTTTCAATTTAAACTCTTGAATCCAATGACATTACTTTTTGCGTCAGAGAGTGGCTCCAGATTGGAACCATTATTGCTTAAGAATCCTTTAAGTTTTTCAACATGAAGTGCAAAGGCTTCAAAAAAATCAAGGGGGGGATAGTGAAATCATTTGGGATCGGTTTCATGGTGGGGACGTGGCTGTTGGCCTCAACAGCTGCGTATGCCGAAGACTTTAGGACGACGTACAGTATCAATTCGAGTTCCGCGACGGTGACTACGAAAGTGCTTGAGGCTTCTTTAGAAAAAGAAAATCTCCTGCGCGAGTTTCTCTTTCCGACACTTGCTAAAAAGCTGGGCGAGCTTCCAAGTGTGAATAGCGTCACTTTCAACGCTGGCGACAAGAAGAGTGAAACCGTCAAAGGCTCTTCTTATAGTGATTACTGGGAGCGCACTCGCAGCTACCCGGCCATGATACAGCTGGCGATGCCGGCCTCTTTGACTCTCATGGTGAATGTCGAAGAGAGCTACAGAGTTTGCAAATCGGTTGCTGAAAAAGAGGCGAAAGCGACTGACCCTTCCGATGACTACTATGACCGAGGTGGCGGTAGCTCGAGTGACGACTCAGTGGACTGCGCGCTGAGCACGACGGTAAAAGTCACTGGCCCTATAGCGGTGTATGGCAATTTTGCTTCTGGAGTCGATATCAACGGACTTCTTAAAGAAAAGCAAAAAATCAGTTTTACGTTGGACCGTGAGTATTCGAACAAGAAGAATCTAGAGCTCGACGGTCGTTTTGACATTGAGTCAAATGACTTTGAGATCAGTCTATTTAAATTCTTACAAGTTTTTAATCTTCAAACCCAGGATAAAGAGGCTTTTGCAAGTCGAGAGCGAATGTTGGTGGGTATGGCGCGAGTTCTTCGCATGATGAACGAAAAGGTGGTGACAGAATGAGATACTTCAAAGTTCTTCTAACAATTAGTTTGGCGTCGGCCTTGGGTTGCACAAAGAGTCCAAGTTCGAAGACACCTGTTCCCGAATATTCAAAATCCGAAATCGTTGATGGTCAGTTTGTATTTTCTGGCAATGAAGAAGTCCTCAATACTTACATCAAAACTAACGCCTTGAGCGCCACGGTGAAAAGAATCGTGGATGGCGAAAATCATTTTCAGGTTGAGTTCAAGGGCAAAAAGTCAGTGGGTCAAGTGGTCGCAGATTTGACTGATCAGGCCGACTTTGTAGAACCTGTTTATCGAGTCTATCCGGTGGCGAGCTTTCGCAAATCTGAGTGGCCTTCAGACAAGTTTTTCTTTAAGCAGTGGGCATTTAACAATATGGGGCAAGCGGCTCCCTATGGACTTCCTGGAATTCGCGATGCGGATGCAGGCGTCTTGAAAGCTTGGGAAGTCACCAAGGGATCAAAAGACGTCATTGTGGCCGTCGTCGACACCGGTTGTGATTACACTCACCCCGATTTGAAAGACAATATCTGGATCAACGAAAAAGAGGCGGTAGCCAATGGTGGGATTCCGGGCATCGACGACGATGGTAACGGTTACGTCGACGATGTTTACGGTTATGACTTCACGTCGATGAACAGAACAGAGTTTGATGGAAAAATGCCAGGTGACTCGGATCCACTCGATGAAGGTGGGCACGGGACACACTGTGCGGGAGTCATTGGCGCTAAGCCTGGAAACGGCATGGGTGTGGCAGGAGTGAACTGGAACGTCAAAATCATGTGTGTTCGATTTTTGGGCGAAGGTGGAGGCACATCGGTCGACTCTTACCGTGCGATTAGGTACGCTCGGCAAAATAAAGCCATGATCTTGAGCAACTCTTGGGGTGGGACAGGTACTGAATCTCAGCTCTTCTTGTCTGAAGTGAAGAAGCTAGAAAAAGAAGGGATCCTCTTTGTCGCAGCTGCTGGTAATGACGGCACGAACAACGATATCAAACCTCATTATCCATCTAACTTGACGACTCTTGAATACAAGGGTGAGAGATTCAGCAACGTGTTATCAGTTGGCGCTTCAGATAACCAAGACGCACCCGCTGATTTCTCAAACTACGGTCATGCTTCGGTCGATCTCTTCGCTCCTGGCGTTGCGATTTTGAGCACTTATCCAGTTAAGCTCACTTCTGAAGGTCGACCTCCTTACGTGACGATGTCTGGTACTTCAATGGCAACTCCTTACGTATCTGGGATCGCGGCGCTTCTGATGGCGGCTAACCCGTCGCTGCGTTACAACGCCAAAGAGGTGATTCGAATTCTAAAGAACACGGTTGATGTGAAAGACACTTATGTAGGGAAAGTAGCCTCTAACGGCCGGATCAATGCGTACCGCGCGTTGACTGAAAGTCAGAACTCTTCGCCCGCCGATCCGATTTGGCAAACCAAAGCGGAAGTTCTTGATCAAACTGGCTTTAAGAAAGAGCTTGTGGACATTCGCCGTGAAATTAAAGTTCCCGGAGCCAAGCTAATAAAAGTGCATTTTGACTTTTTGCAACTCGAGGCGCCTTACGACAGTGTTTATCTTTATGACAAAGATTTTCGTTTGATTAGCACAATCGAGCAAAGCGATGAGGCCGATTTTTGGTCCGCCGCAGTACCGGGAGACACGGTTCACGTGCGCTTTGTGAACTCGTTAGTTAAGCAATTCACGAGTGCGACGATGAAAACATCGAGTGAGCGAGATTGTGCACAAAAAGGCGGAATCTCAGTTGGCAAAGAGGGTGACAAGGTGACTTGTTCGGTGGATGCCGAAGACAGTCGACCAGGTGGTGACGGTTCTAAGATCTACAACACGTTCAATTCTGAGGGATTTCGAATCGATCAAGTGTCGTACGTAATGGCCGATAGCAGTGCCGCTGACAGAAAGGAAAGTGCAGAATGAGTTGGTTAAAGTTGGTAAATCCGAAATTTATGTTCTTGGTTGCTTCTGTAGGATTGATGGGGTGTACGCAAACGGTAATCTTGTTCAAGCCAAAACCCAATATTGATCCAATGCCCGCAAGTGTAGAGGGTTGCCCGTCAGTTGAATCTCTGCCGGACCCACTCAAAGATAAGCAGTGGAATTTGGAGATGGTGGGTTTGACAGCTGAAGTCCTGCCAACTCCATTGACGCTCGGAAACGCCAATGTAAGGGTGGCGATTCTTTCTACAGGAATCGATTATAACCATGAAGACATTTGCGGAAAGGTGGCTGTCAACAAGCCTGAGATCACACACAAAGCTCCGGGTGACCGAGTTGAGGTGGATCAGAAGGACGATGATGGCAACGGACTCGTAGACGATGTGGTTGGCTATGATGTGGTCGACGGAGACGGTTTAGCTTTCGATAGACAAGGTTCAGGAACCGCGGTGGCTGGAATTTTGGCCGCGACCAGAGACAATGGTAAGGGCATAGCTGGACTGATGAAAGAAGTGACTTTGTTGCCGGTTCGCTACATCGACAATAATGGACAGGCATCAGTGGCAGCATTGGCTTCGGCGCTGGAAGTGGCGATGAAGCTCAAACCCCACGTGATCTTTTTGCAGTCGGCGCAGATTCAGCTTGGAGGATGGGGGCAGGATGCGGACTTGATCAAAAGTGAATTGGCACTTTTGAAGGTTCAATTCGATGCGGTCTCTAAGGCCAAAGTGCCAGTTGTGGTTGGCGCGGGCGAAGACATGGGTCAGTTCGGCTCTTCTGAACTTGATAAGCTTCTTCGTAAATATGAAAACGTGATTGTAGTGACCGCAGTCAACAAAGCTGGGCAGAGGTCATTGCTTGCCAATTCTCACACGCAAGATGTGATTACGGCCGCTCCAGGAGACGGAATCTGGACGCTCAAGCCTGGCAATCAGTATCAAGAAGTTTATGGGACCGCTTATGCCGCGGCCCATGTCACGGCGGCTTTGGGATTGGCTAGGGCACGGTTGGCAGACCGTATGGACATTAACGAGATCGTCAATGTTTTGGTCTCGGCCGATGGTGGTGACAGCGACGAGGCTTTGGAGCGTGAGACCCGAGGCGGAACTCGGCTCAACATTGCTAAGTTTATGACGGCTATTTCGAATAAGTAGGGTCGCTTAGGGGGGAGTCGTTAGGGGGCGGGGGCATTGAATGTGCCCCGCCTCTAACGACTGAGATTTTTCTACTCTCCAAAATGAATTCTAGTTTTTCGCAGGTGAGTTTCATTTCAGAAAAGATGGGGCTTCCGTAAAGCGTGTCCCCGATAACCGGATTGTTTTCGAACGCCAGTTGAGCTCGGATCTGATGCGTTCTTCCCGTCACAAGCCGAATCTCAAGCTCAAAACGGTCATCGCCATGAGGTCGACACGTCATAACTTCAAGTTCGCACCTCAAGCGGTTTTGACCTGGTTCTGCAAAAAGTATTTTTGGAGACCTTGGATGTTTCACCATGTAGTGAACAAGAGGCCCAAGTGCCTGTGGGCTTTGCACCTGCGTGCGGTAAATTTTGGTGGCAGCGCCCTTTGACCAAATTGAATGAATCGCTGTTTGGACTTGCTTTGATCCAGCAAAGACCAACAGCCCAGAAGTTTCAATATCGAGCCTGAAAGTGGGCCAAAGTGCTTCGCCCAGATCACGCTTGAGCAGATAACAGGCGTTTTCTAAAAAATTGTCTAAAGTGGCGTGTGAAGGAAGGCCCTTTGGTTTGTCCAGAACTACAATATCGCGATCTGTATAGACCACGCGTTCAAGCAGTGACGAGCTCGGCACAAGGTAGCGCTTTGGCCTAGTGTGCGCTCGAACCAATTGCCCGGGGCTCAGGGGCGTGTCTTCAAGCGTGCGGCGGCCATCGACATAGACGGCGCCAAATTGAACAAGTCTAAAGGCTTCAACGGTGTCCAAGGGGCACAGCGCATTGGTTGTCAACTCCTGGGCTATCAGTTCAG
>JBGSQJ010000089.1:0-1893 GCA_041738165.1 Bdellovibrionales bacterium | reverse complement strand
TGGCTAAATCACCTCGCAAAGACACCATTATCGGAGTTACGGGGTGTATGGCAAATGCCAAAAAGGACTCCGCACCGCTGGTGGCTCTTTTGCTCGTCTGTAGGTGGGGCATTGAAAAGTCAGTTTCGGCTAAAATCGGTGAATTACGAAATTCCTCAGCTTTGCGTTTTGGTCCCAAAATCGTGGTCCCAAAGCGAGATACTAAATAAGTTTTAGTTACATCTGAATTGGTGAACTGAGCCAGCAGATCTTCGGCATTAAATATCAATACCACCAGATAATTGCTGGTTTGGGTCAGAATCAAGGCGGCTTGCTTGTCGTCTAAGGGAAGAAAAGTAAGGCGGCCGTTTTTGGTCCATTGTTTGGTATTTAACTTATTGAGCAAAAGGTTCTTAATCTTTGTGCCTTCACTACGCTCCATGACGGCTTGACCGACGAAGCTGCCCTCTGCGGTTCGATTGAAAACTCCGACCAGAGCGATGTCTTGGCTTTGCTGAAACCGAGACTGCGCGCCTGAATTGAATTGCGAAGTTTCATGATCAAATCCCTGCGCCATTGCTCGCAACTCACCAGCTTTGCTATCGATCACAGAGCGAGTGTAAGCCAGCAGCGACGAGGCCACTCGCGATTGTGCATTTTCTGTAGTGAGGCGCTTTTCACTATTGAACGTAACGATGGCTTGCCAAGAGTAAACGCCCATGCAAATCACGGGTATTAAAATCAACGTCAAAAAAAGCTTATAGGAAAGCGGTAGGTTTCGCAGATTCACTCTTTATATTTTAGGCCCGCCGGAAGGGGCCCGTCGAGACCAGCTAGACTAAAGGAAGGCAGAAATCAACAGCCGCTCTGCAGCACCAGGTGTGGCTCACAGGCAAGGCTTTGCTCTTAATGCATTCACCGGTTCGTTGGGGAACTTATTCAACAGTCGTAACGCGATAGAACCAGTGATTTCGAAAACACCAGGTCCGCAGATGGGATAAATCGTGATGATGTCACCCATCCGGGTTCCATGGGCACATTCGCTCTTTCCGCAGATCACTAGTCGGCTGCGATAGATTTGCCGGCCAAGGCTGGTCGTCATATCTACCGAAAGATGGCCATCGGAATGAATCGTGGCCCGGCTCCAATCGCCATGCAGCACCGACAACTGTAAGGCGTGAGCGATGGCGGATTCGGGAGCGTCGCTAAAAACCACCGACTTGTTTTTGCCAGGCCCCAGCTTGTCGACGACTCGTCGAAGGTGAGTCACAGTTTCTTGATCATTGATGGTGAGGTCGCTCCAGCGGCGAATGTTTTCCGTGGGCTGAAAGTGCTTGCGGGTGTGAATGTAGTGGGACTCCATCAGACGGAATTTCTCAAAGCCAGCTTGGCGGACTGCCTTATGATGAATATCCCATATCAGAGCCATTCCCCGATCACTCATTGAGTGCATTGTCGACCTGGCAAGATCGGCTATTTTCAGTAGCTGACCCAATCTATAGAGTTCGCTGGGAAGAGTGAGGGCTCTCTCACAGGGTGTAAGAGCAAGGGCTGTGGCACTGGCCAGAAGCAATAGGCTGTAAAGGAAGGGTTTTAGCATGGCTGACCCGTGGTATATGGCACTTTCGTGAGGTCGGTAAAGCCAGACGTTGCATTGCGTAAATTTTCTCATGCTCAGACAGAATTCGGACAAATCCTTGCGTCTTTGCGCGGATTTAGAGTATTCCCAACTCATCGACTACGTAAAGCGCATCAAAGTGTTCTAGGCTTTTCTAGAACCGCCTACGACTGGTCAAGGAGCAAAGAAATGAAGCAGAAGACCCATTCCGGGGCCAAAAAACGCTTTCGCGTTAAGGGCGGCGGAAAAATCAAACGTGGGCAGTCTCGCATGCGCCACTTACTCAGCAACAAATC
>JBGSQJ010000002.1:0-6274 GCA_041738165.1 Bdellovibrionales bacterium | reverse complement strand
GTCGACGATTTAAGTCTAGATGCAGACAAGACGGTGTCTGAGCGCACACAAGAGGCCGAGCAAAAACGAAAAGCTCTTCAACTGCAAGTGGCCAGACTTCGCCGCGTGATTGCTTTCATTCATGAGTTGTCGGCCGTCATTGAAATGGATGAACTCTTGCAGCTTTTGCGGCGCGAATTCAAAGATCAGCACGAGCTTGATCCTCCCATTCTTTTTGTACCTCGAAGTTCGGGCTCCGGCGACATCTATCACAGTCGCGATACGAGAGTGTTTCGTCACCAATTGCAAGATGTGAGTTGGGAAGTGTCGCTTAGGTTTCGCTCTGGGGTAGCGAAAGATAGTCAGTTTTTGGCTGATGGATTGGGTCGACCTGTGGGCCAAGTTTTGGCTTTTCCGCTGGTGTCGGTTCGCTATCAAAAAGAGCCACAGCGTGCACCAATCATTTTCTTTGAACACCGTTTGAAGGCGACCACCGTGGACCAGCGCATGGGATGGCTCGGTGAGCGGCTTCAGCCTGTGAGCTGGGCTCTCGATCGACTGCTGCTCGAGTCTGAACTCAAGAGCACTTCGCGCGATTGGGCCATGACATTTGATGAGCTGCAAGATCCAATTGCCATTGTCGACCAAAATGGACAGGTTCTAAGAGCCAATTCTCATTGGCAGCCCGAGTGCACCGATGCGGCCCATGACGGTCGATCTTCTGTGATGATCGAGAAACGAAGTTATGTGATTGAACGCTACCCCATTCGCGACGAGTCCGCCATGACTCCCAAATCTTCAGTGATTTACATGAGAGACGAAACCAGATCTCATCAATTGAAGAGTCAGCTGGTGCAAGTCGAAAAAATGTCAGCTATTGGTCAGCTGGCGGGCCACATAGCTCATGAATTGAACAACCCACTCACAGGAATTAGGTCCTTAGCCCAAGTGTTGATAGCTGAGTTAGACGCCGGGTCAGGGCTGCAGGCGGATCTCTCTGAAGTCGAGTCTGCGGCCAAGCGTTGTCAATCCATCATTAACAATTTGCTCGAGTACTCTCGCGGAGGTCTCACGCCCAACCTGGCAACGGTGGATCTCAACGATGTCGTACTGAAAACTCTACCCTTTCTCAAAAGTGCGATGGGTTTGTTTCGCAGCGACATCGATCTTTCAGATCGCCCCTTAAATGTGCAAGTTGAACCGCAGTTGATACAGCAGGTGATTTTCAATTTGGTGAACAACGCCTGTCAGGCCATGAAAGAGACGGGTGAAATCTCCATTCGCACGACGAGAAATGGCCCGATGGTTCGCTTGGTGATTCAAGATACCGGTATGGGAATTGAACCAGACGTCGAGCAAAGGCTCTTTGAGCCGTTTTTTACGACAAAAAAAGAAGGAGAAGGTACGGGGCTCGGGTTGAGTATGAGTCGTGATTTCGTACGGCGCTTTGGTGGAGACATCACCTTCAACTCCAAAAAAGGTGAAGGCACCACGTTCATTGTCGAATTACCAGGAGTTGAAGGATGAAGATTTTAATTGTCGATGATGAGCCGCTCGTTCGAGCCGCTCTGAGCCGTGCTCTTTTGAAAATGGATCACCAAGTCAAAGAGGCCGTGGATGGTGTAGAGGGTGAGCGCCAGTGGCGAGAGTGGGGCCCAGATTTGGTATTTTTAGACGTGCTCATGCCAAAAAAAACGGGCCCTGAGTTGTTGCAATCCGGAGTGCAAGAGCTCCGTGCGTGTAAGGTCGTACTGATGAGCGCTTTTGGCGGCGAGTGGGACTTAGAAAAGGCGCGGTATTTGGGAGCTGATTTGTTTATTGCAAAGCCTTTTGAGAATATTTTTGCTACTGTTGAGCAAGGAGTGAACTTGGTCAATGAGCGAACAGTCAGGTAAACAGGGCAAAAAATCCGTCAAGGCCTATCCTTTTTCGGGAACTCTCGATATTGGAGGGGCACCGAAACCTGTACAGGTGTTGTATTTGAATACTCTTGGGGTGATGGTGCAGCTCGAGCCCAATTTGGTTTTCGTGGGCAAGCAGTACGCCATCACATTCGAAGTCCCAGTTCAGCATAGCTTTGTTCAATGTCCAGTTAAAGTGATCAAGACCTATGACCGTTCGAAGTCAGAAAAATCTATAGAGCGTATTGCCGAGCTTCATTTTATAGGTCTCACCTCTGAGCATCGACACGTGATCCAAGCCTTTACCTCAGCCATCAGGCAAAAGTGATGCGCATCATATCGGGTTCACTCAAAGGGCGTCAGTTGATCGCCTTCAAGGCTCCTCATATTCGGCCCACCACCGACCGAGTGAAAGAATCTTTGTTCAATATTTTGATGGGTCACATTGAAGGCGCGCGAATCTTGGATCTTTTTTCAGGTACAGGTGCATTGGCGCTCGAGTGTATTTCTCGGGGGGCTCGGCACGTTGATTTGGTTGAAAGTCACAAAGTCAGTCTTCGAATCATTCGTGAAAATCTGGCGCTTTGCCGGGTGGAGAGCGGATTTAAACTCAATAGCATGGATGTTTTTAAATATTTAGAATCTTATCAGGGTGAGCCCTATGATGTGATATTGGTCGATCCGCCTTTTACGAGAAGCTGGGCCCACAGGCTTCTTGGCGAAATTGGCAGCCGGGCCCACCTGCTAAGTGAAAATTCTCAGCTCGTCATTGAGGCGTCCTCTAAAGAACAGGTCGATGAGAGCTATCCGGGGCTATTGCGCTTGGATCAGCGCGGATTTGGTGATAAGAATCTGCACTTCTTCACCCGTGGGAGCGAGAAATGACCAAGGCCGTGTATCCCGGCAGCTTTGATCCGATCACGTCGGGACACCTCGACGTGATTCGCCGATTGACCTCGATGTTTGATGAGATCGTCGTTGTGGTCGCCAATTCCCGCCGCAAAAGCTACACATTTTCGCTCAGCGAGCGAGTGAATCTGGTTGAGCAGTGCTTAGCCACTGAAGATTCATTAAAAGGTCTAACGAATATTTCAATAAAACCCTGTGAAGGTTTAATCTCAGCTTTTGCCGAAGAGATCGGGGCAAAAGTCATTGTGCGTGGGCTCAGAGCGGTTTCAGATTTTGAGTTTGAAATGGCAATGGCCGAGATGAATAAAAATTTGAACTCCAAAGTGGAGACCATGATCATGTTCACTCGACCAGAATTTGGTTTTGTGGCCTCTTCAATGGTCAAAGAAGTGGCGGCTCTGGGTGGCTCTCTCGGAGGGCTCGTCCCAGAGAATGTTCAGCGGGCTTTACGTGAAAAATTGAAATCGGGAGATTTGTGATTTTATCTAAACGTGCTCAGCAATTGAAACCCTCGCCCACTTTGGCGATTGCAGCGAAAGCGCGCCAGTTGAGAGAGCAAGGCCATGATGTGATCTCACTTTCGGTCGGAGAGCCGGATTGGGATTCATTTGATTTTGTTAAAGAGGCCGGCATTGAAGCCATTCGGCGCGGCGAAACCAAATACTCCTCGGCGAACGGCAGCTTGCCGCTTAGGCAAGCCATTGCCGATAAAACCGCGCGGCAGCTGAGCGTCACATATGGGGCTGACGAAGTGACAGTGAGTGCGGGCGCAAAATTTATTTTGTTTTCAGCACTGCAAGTGCTTTGTGACCCCGGCGATGAAGTTCTTATCCCCGTGCCCTATTGGGTGAGTTACCCGGTGATGGTTGAATTGGCTGGTGGCCGTCCACTTTTAGTTCGGTCTGCGATGGCGGATCATTTTAAGCCGGGTTCAAAAGATTTAGCCGCCCAAACGAGCGATAGAACTAAAATATTGATTTTGAATAGCCCTAGCAATCCGTCGGGCCTTGTTTACTCTCGTCAAGAGCTAGAGGACGTCGCGCAGTTTTTGCGTGAGCATCCCCAAGTCGTCACTATATGCGATGATATTTACAATGAGCTCGTGTTTGGCAGTGAACCCTTAGCGCCGCATCTCTTGCATGTGGCTCCCGATTTGAAAGATCGCGTGATTGTGGTCAATGGGGCCTCAAAAACTTACGCGATGACGGGTTGGCGGCTCGGTTGGGCACTGGGGCCCAAGGCGGTGATTTCGGCCATGTCGAATTATCAGAGTCAAAGTGTGAGCTGCGCGAGCCCATTTACACAAACCGCAGGTTTAGCGGCCTTGCAAAAAGGCGCAGCTGAAGTTCTCGAAAAAGTCAGCGCACTTAAAAAGCGGCGCGATTTTTTTGTCGAAGGGCTCAGCCGCATAAATGGCTTAAAGGTGATTCCGCCCGAAGGTGCTTTTTACCTTTGGGTCGACATTCGAGGCTGGCTTGGCAAAGTGTCAGGAAATCTACGCCTTTCCTCTTCGGCTGACGTCGCCACAGCCCTTCTCGATCAGGCCAACTTGGCCGTTGTGCCCGGCGCCGAGAGCGGAGTTGAAGGCTATTTGCGCCTTAGCTTTGCCCTCAGCGAAGCCACACTCGCCAAGGCTATTGAGCGCTTCTCAACGTTTACAGCGAATCTCACCACCACCTAAGGCTGGTCTAAGTTGAGGGCTTTGCCGGAGCCAGGCATAATAATAAAAAGGGAGATCACTCGTGTCGGCCTGGACCATATTTCACATTTGTATCGAAGCCATTTTATTTTTCGGCCTAGTTTTCTTGTGGAGAAGATTGCTTAAACCACCTCAAGATGACCCAAGACTCAGCCGCGGGCTTCAACTTTTACAAACAAAAATCACAGTGCTTGAAGACCTTTCGGACCGCACAGACAATCAGGTGAAGCAGCTCACCTCGCTTTTGGATCACAAAACTCGAAACATCCAAAACAAAATGCTAGAGGCCGAACAGCAGCTTTTGAAAATCGACCACTCCATGAGCAAAAGCCTAGAGGTGGCTGAGATTTTTCAAGACAAAATCCCACATCAAGAGATCGTTGATCGCCAGCGCACGGTGAACTACGTCAAGGCCGCCAAATTGGCACATGATGGAATGGAGCTCGACGAGATTGTGAAGCGCGTTCATTTGCCAAGAGAGCAAGTGGAGCTGATAGCCAAATTCAATCGTGACCAATTGTTGTTTGATGAAACTCAGCTTCCCGATTGGATCAATCGGTCAAGCGATTTACCGGGCTGAGTCTTTTACGAAGCGGCTCATGTAATAGCGAACTAAATAATCCAATTGAATAGGGTGATCGTTGTAGGTCCACACGAGCTGCCCAAAGGCTCCCCACGCCGCATGTAAAAGATCGCGCTCGCCGCCCTCATCGCCCTTTGTTGAGCCTGGTACGAAGTGAGTGGCCGCGCTGGCGTGAGCCACGGTCACGAGTCCGGGCTGTCTGAGAGAAAATATCAGTTTGTAGCCATTTCGAAAAAGCATGAAATCGCCTTTGGTTTTGGCGATTCCATACAGACGAATATTACCGACCGTGGACCCTTTAAGCTGATTGAAAGCTGCCGCGGCCTCCACAAAGGCCGCTTTGAGATCCGTCAAAAACTCGAGTGTGTTTTCTTCTAGGCGGCGATGGGCGTCGAAGCCGGCTTCCATATCGACCAATCCCGACTCTTCCATTTGCTGTTCAGCCGTGACCAATTCTCGAATCCAGTTGAGTTTGTCCACCCTCGGCCTCCCTTGTCTCAAGTCCTCACGCAAGATGCGCCACAGCATTATGATTTCCTGCGCCTAAAGAATTGTCAATAGGGGCGCTGGAGTTTGGCGATTCTTGGGCTCCTCTGGTGAGAAAACGTACTTCGGCGGCATGAATGGCATTGCGATAAGGTTCGTCGCGATTTCCCTGCCAGTACGAAAGAGACCCCTCAACCAACAAAAGGGCGCCTTTTTCGAGGTGTTTGGTGCAGGTTTCAGCGAGCTGTCCCCATACAAAAACAGAATGCCAATCGGTAGCCTCTTTGGCCTGATCGTCTGGAGTCAGCCACCGACGATGTGTTGCAAGACTCAGCCTTGCGTAGGGCCTTCCGGATTTTGAGGTTTGTAATTCTGGTGTGTGCCCCAATCTTCCCACCAAAATAACGTGATTCAGACTTCGCATTTGATCTCCTTTTTAGAACTGTGATTTGAATTTTTGAATGCTTGCAAGGTGCACTCCGAGCGCCAAATGCCAAAAGAATTGTATTTCAGAGAAAGAGTTGTCCGATAATCGCCCGTTTCGCTCAGCGCCAGACATAGACAGCGCCACCGAATCTCCTAAACTGACTGTCGTATAACCAAAGGAGATTCCAGATGTTTTCAAATTTCTTTCGCACCTTCTTGATTATCAGTGCGGTTGTCGCTCTAGGTGCTTGTGCAAGCAAAAAGAAATCCGAAGCTGGCGGGGCTGAAGGT